>NZ_AP017312.1:180000-225000 GCF_002355375.1 Aneurinibacillus soli
CCTGTTACGCGGTGGAGAATTAATCCCATCCCCGCAGTTCCCCCAAGTACGATATGCGAAGCGGCAAAAATCCGTATACCCAATGCTACTAGCATACAGCCTGTAATAATCATGATCATTTGTTTCTTCCAGCTCATGTTCATATATTTCACCCCTCCTCTATACAATCCCATTAAAAGTATTCTTATTCATATTTTTATGCACAATTATATTGATAATATTTAACTACACAAACACTTCTATCTAACTATACCATGCTTAAATACTTTATATCCATGAAAAATAAAGCATATCATTAAATTCTAAATAGTATAAAAAGTTTGTGGTCCTCATCTTTATCATTCACTTATATAAATATTTATTCATAAAAGCGTTAAAGCGATAAAGTTTATGCTTCGGTATCCCTCTCTGCTATAATCCGGTATACTAAACCTAATCAGTGATTATTACGCTAGTCCGAAAGGAGAATTCATATGTCGATCATTGTTTATTCTGCACCGGGTTGTAGTACATGTGAGCTTGTCAAAAACTTTCTCCGAGAAAAAGAATACGATTTTGAAGTGCGCGATCTTCTGGCTAACCGTGAGTACCAAAAGGAAGTCGAAGCTTTTGGGTTACTTGGCATTCCCGTAACCGTTATAAATGGAAAGGCAATCAAAGGTTTTGATCCTGCTGCACTAGAACGTATGCTTACGGAATAACAGACAAAAAAAGGCGGCATATGCCGCCTTTACGTATTTAAATCCGCTATGTTTCCTGTAGACATATACAACGTCCACTCTCCAATATTCGTGGCATGGTCACCAATTCTCTCTAGCGCTTGAATCACTTTAAAAAGCTGTACACCTTCCTGTACATAGCCAGACTCACTTTCCATACTTCGCTCCAAATACACAAAACACCGGCTGTAATACGCATCAATTACATCATCCATATCATCAAGAGATCGAAGCTGTCGAGTATCCCCCATTTTAAGCGCACGCACGCTCAAGGCAAGTATCTCCTGAACACTTGCAGCCATATCAGGTATCTCAAACAAAGGCACGCGCTGCGGACCGCCTTCAAGGCGAACCACGACACTCGCAATATCTCCTGAAAGATCGCCAATCCGTTCCAAATCCGTAACAACTTTTAGATAAGCTCCGATTGTCCGAAGATCCTTGGCTACCGGAGCCTGACGAGCAATCAAACTAAGCCCCATCTTAAAAATGCGGGCTGCAAGTACATTAAGCTTTTCATCTCGTATAATAACTTCTTTTGCCTGTTTAACACTTCCAGTTTGAAAAGCTTTCCACGCCTGCAGAAATCCATTCTGCGCAATTTGCGCCATATCTGCTACTTCATTCTTTAGTGTTACCATATTTCGCTCCTGCATGGCCATCATTCACCAACCTTATTATGAGGTTCACGTACAGTACGAACATTAATCATACCGGAAAAATATTAATCTCACGTAAAGATAACTTAAATATTGCGTGATATCCTTTCGAGTAAAAAAGGTCAAAACTCGGGTAGTCTCTCCTACTGTAGTATAGTAAACTATGAATACGAATAATTCTTTGGAGGAACCTATGAAAACAAGAGGACGACCCGATTTCGTAATCCTGATTTTCACCCTGCTTTTCGTCGGATTCGGTATCGTCATGGTGTACAGTGCCAGTTCAGTATATGCACTGAACCGCTTCCATACAGATACCTACTTTGTGAAAAAACAGCTGATTTCTGCTGTCATTGGCTTGGTTGCCATGTCGTTTGCCATGAATATTCCGTATACTTTTTATAAAAAGAACTTTGTCCAGATTGCATTGGGGATTATATTGTTGCTCCTTCTTGTTCTCATCCCTGGCATTGGTTTATGGAGAAATGGAGCACGCAGTTGGCTAAACCTCGGTATCTTCCAACTCCAGCCAGCCGAATTTGCCAAGCTCGCGGTCGTTATTTATCTATCTGCGCTTATTTCCAAAAAAGGACAGCAAATCGAGACTTGGAAGAAAGGGCTCCAGCCAGCCATCACCGTTATCGGTATCTTTGGCATCTTGATTGCCGCTCAGCCAGATATGGGGTCTGCTGCTATTCTTGGCCTCACAGCTGTATCGGTTCTTGTCGCAGGCGGAGCTAAATTCAAATACCTGCTTCGGATTGCCATTCCGATCGCCGCAGCCGCTATCGCTCTCATTGTCACCTCACCGTATCGTATGAGCCGTGTAACGAATATTGGTGATCCATGGTCCGATGGCATGAATGGTCTTGGAAGTGGCTTTCAGCTTGCTCATTCCTATTTTGCCATTGCACACGGCGGAATGGTCGGGACTGGTTTTGGAAAAAGCATTGAGAAGTATTTGTATCTCCCTGAAGTACAAACTGACTTTATTTTTTCCATTATCGGAGAAGAACTTGGATTTATCGGTGCTACTTTATTTCTGATCCTGTTCATTCTATACTTATGGCGCATCATTCTTATTACAAGGCGTGTCAATGATTTATTCGCCAATCTGATCGGCATTGGTGTAGCCAGTATGATTTCTATCCAGGCCCTTGTAAATATCGGTGGTGTAACCGGGTTGATTGCCATTACTGGGGTTCCTCTCCCATTTATCAGCTACGGTGGATCTTCTCTACTGCTTAATATGCTCAGCATCGGCATTGTCCTTAGTATTTCGCGCGAAGCCTACAGGCAGGCTGTACAAAAAGCAGAAGGTAAAGGAGGGGCAACCAACTCTTCCGTTGTACCATTTAATGCATCACGTCGCAAAGCATAATAGCTTTTCGATAGTAAAACCCCCTCTCTCCGTTATAGTGGAGAAGAGGGGGTTTTACTTTTTTCTAGTAAATTAAAAAAGGTTGATGGCATAATGCCATCAACCTTTTTCTATAGGAAAACAGTAATTACTTCTGGATAGCAGCTACTGCACCAGCGCCTACTGTACGGCCACCTTCGCGAATCGCGAAGCGAGTACCTTCTTCCATAGCGATTGGGCTGATGAGTTCAACAGTGATCTCAACGTTATCGCCAGGCATAACCATTTCTGTGCCTTCTGGAAGTTTGATGATGCCAGTTACGTCAGTTGTACGGAAGTAGAACTGCGGACGGTAGTTTCCGAAGAATGGAGTGTGACGTCCACCCTCTTCTTTAGACAGAACGTAGATTTGAGCTGTGAAAGTTGTGTGTGGTTTTACAGAACCCGGTTTGCCGAGTACTTGGCCACGTTCGATATCTGTACGGTCAACACCACGGAGCAGAGCACCGATGTTGTCCCCAGCTTGAGCTTGATCCAGAAGTTTACGGAACATCTCAACGCCTGTTACAGTTGTAGTTTTTGGCTCTTCAGTCAGACCAATGATCTCAACTTGATCGCCAACTTTAACGATACCGCGCTCTACACGACCAGTAGCAACTGTACCACGGCCTGTGATAGAGAACACGTCCTCAACCGGCATAAGGAACGGAAGATCTACTGCACGTTCTGGAGTTGGGATGTACGCATCAACTTCAGCCATAAGCTCAATAATACGCTGAGCCCATTCGCCAGTTGGGTTTTCGAGAGCTTCTTTAGCAGAACCTTTAACAACCGGGATATCATCGCCTGGGAAGTCATATTCAGAAAGAAGGTCACGAATTTCCATTTCAACGAGTTCAAGAAGCTCTTCATCGTCAACCATGTCACATTTGTTCATGAATACAACGATGTAAGGAACGCCTACTTGGCGGGAAAGAAGGATGTGCTCACGAGTTTGCGGCATCGGACCATCAGCAGCCGATACAACGAGGATCGCTCCATCCATTTGAGCAGCACCAGTGATCATGTTTTTAACATAGTCAGCGTGACCTGGGCAGTCAACGTGTGCATAGTGACGGTTTTCAGTTTCGTACTCTACGTGTGCTGTAGAGATTGTGATACCACGCTCGCGCTCTTCTGGAGCAGCATCGATTGAACCGTAGTCCATAGCTGTTGCGCCACCAGTTTGTGCAAGTACAGTTGTGATTGCAGCAGTCAGAGTTGTTTTACCGTGGTCAACGTGACCAATAGTACCAATGTTTACGTGCGGTTTATTCCGCTCAAATTTTGCTTTAGCCATTTGAGTAAATCCTCCTTGATTAAAAAGGTTAGGTTAGAAAATAAGTATTTCAAAAAAAGGTTCAACTGGTAGAGGACATGTACCCCCTACACATTTTAAACCTTTCTCTGGTTACAATAAAGAGGGTTTGCGTAAAAAATTATACGCCTTTTGCTTTTTTGATGATTTCGTCAGCAACATTTCTCGGCACTTCTTCATAGTGATCGAAGTGCATAGAGTACGTGCCGCGACCTTGTGTACGGGAACGCAGAGCTGTTGCATATCCGAACATTTCAGAAAGTGGAACGAAACCACGAACTACCTGAGCAGTACCGCGAGCTTCCATACCTTCAACACGGCCACGACGGGAACTAATGTCACCCATGATGTCTCCCATGTATTCATCTGGTACGGTTACTTCTACTTTCATCATTGGTTCAAGGATAGCTGGGTTACACTTCTTACCCGCTTCTTTCAAAGCCATAGAGCCGGCGATTTTGAACGCCATCTCAGAGGAGTCAACCTCATGATAGCTACCATGAACAAGTCTTGCTTTCAGGTCAAGAAGCGGATATCCAGCAAGAACACCGTTCTTCATAGACTCTTCGATACCATTTTGAACAGCTGGAACGTATTCACGCGGAATCGCTCCACCGACAACTTTGTTTTCGAAGACGTAACCTGAACCCGGTTCGCCTGGTTCAAATTCAACCACAACGTGGCCGTATTGACCTTTACCACCGGATTGTTTTGCGTACTTCGCTTCAACTTTCGCGCCCTGGCGGAAAGATTCTTTGTACGCAACTTGCGGAGCACCTACGTTCGCTTCTACTTTGAACTCGCGACGCATACGGTCAACGATGATATCAAGGTGAAGCTCACCCATACCAGAGATGATCGTTTGACCTGTCTCCTGATCTGTGAATGTTTTGAACGTAGGATCCTCTTCAGCGAGCTTCGCAAGAGCCATACCCATTTTATCCTGGTCAGCTTTTGTTTTCGGCTCGATTGCAATGGAGATAACCGGATCCGGGAAGTTCATGGACTCCAGGATTACCGGAGCTTTCTCATCGCAAAGAGTATCTCCAGTTGTTGTATCTTTTAAACCTACAGCTGCGGCAATGTCACCGGAGTAAACCGTTTTGATTTCTTCACGAGTGTTTGCGTGCATCTGAAGGATACGACCGATACGCTCACGCTTGCCTTTAGTAGAGTTCAGGACATACGAACCGGAATCAATTGTACCTGAGTACACACGGAAGAATGTCAACTTACCTACATACGGGTCAGTCATGATTTTGAATGCCAGTGCGGAGAAAGGAATTTCATCGCTAGATTCGCGAACTGTTTCCTCTTCGCTATCTGGAACGGTACCTTTAATCGACGGAACATCCAGCGGAGACGGCAGGTAATCGATAACAGCATCCAACATCGGCTGAACGCCTTTGTTTTTGAAGGCAGAACCACAAGTAACCGGGAAGAATTGAACGCTGATTGTCGCTTTGCGAATCGCATTTTTCAGTTCGGCAATTGTTACTTCTTCACCTTCAAGATATTTCATCATGAGTTCTTCATCAAAATCAGAAACTGCTTCGATCAGCTTACCACGGTATTCTTCTGCTTGATCAGCAAATTCAGCCGGGAAACCTTCTGTGATTTCGATATCTGTACCCAGATCGTTTGTATAGATGTATGTTTTCTTCTCAACGAGGTCGATGATTCCACGGAATTCATCTTCTGCACCGATCGGAAGTTGGATCGGATGAGCATTTGCTTGCAGACGCTCATGCAGAGTACCTACAGAGTAAAGGAAATCTGCACCGAGTTTGTCCATCTTGTTGATGAAAACAATACGCGGTACGCCGTATGTTGTCGCTTGACGCCATACAGTTTCTGTTTGCGGCTCAACACCTGATTGTGCATCAAGAACCCCAACCGCACCGTCAAGTACACGGAGTGAACGCTCTACTTCAACTGTGAAGTCTACGTGGCCAGGTGTGTCAATAATGTTGACACGGTGCTCTTTCCACTGAGCAGTTGTCGCAGCCGATGTAATTGTGATACCGCGCTCTTGCTCTTGCTCCATCCAGTCCATTTGCGAAGCGCCTTCGTGAGTTTCCCCGATTTTGTGAACGCGGCCTGTATAGAACAGGATACGCTCAGTAGTCGTGGTTTTACCGGCGTCGATGTGGGCCATGATACCAATGTTACGAGTCTTGGCTAAGGGGAATTCGCGTCCCATTAAACTAGCCCCTTTCTCAATGTAGAGATTTGACAATACTAGATGCAAGTCAAAGCGGACATAATGTCCGCCTTGATCCTACCAGCGGTAGTGAGCAAATGCTTTGTTCGCTTCCGCCATTTTGTGAGTGTCTTCGCGCTTTTTAACAGCTGCGCCTGTGCTGTTAGCTGCATCAAGAATTTCGCCTGCGAGGCGCTCTTCCATTGTTTTCTCCCCACGTTTACGGGAGTATTCAACTAACCAGCGAAGTCCGAGTGTAGTGCGGCGTTCCGGACGAACTTCAATCGGAACCTGGTAGTTAGCACCACCAACGCGACGAGCGCGTACTTCAAGAACCGGCATGATATTTTTCATAGCTTCTTCAAATACTTCCATTGGCTCACGACTAGTGCGTTGTTGAACGAGATTGAAAGCATCGTACAGAATGCGCTGGGAAACACCGCGCTTACCATCAAGCATCATACGGTTAATCAGACGAGTTACTAATTTGCTGTTATAAATCGGGTCAGGTAATACATCACGACGAGCTACTGGGCCTTTACGTGGCATTCAATTCCCCTCCTTTACTTCAATATTTTGATTAAAATTCGATTCCTTACGCTTTTGGCGCTTTCGGACGTTTTGCACCGTATTTAGAACGGGATTGCAGACGGTTTTGAACGCCTGCTGTGTCGAGTGCACCGCGTACAATTTTGTAGCGTACACCTGGCAAGTCTTTAACACGACCGCCACGGATCAGAACAACACTGTGCTCTTGAAGGTTGTGGCCAATCCCTGGGATGTATGCAGTAACCTCGATGCCGTTTGTTAAACGAACACGAGCATATTTACGCAACGCAGAGTTTGGTTTTTTCGGTGTCATTGTACCAACACGAGTGCACACACCACGTTTTTGCGGAGAGTTCGTGTTAGTCAGCTCTTTCTTCATGCTGTTATAGCCTTTGCCCAGAGCTGGTGATTTAGATTTGTAAACCTTCTTTTCGCGACCTTTGCGCACGAGCTGATTGATAGTTGGCATGCGTCGCACCTCCTTCCAAGTTTCACAAGTTTAAGACCACAGGTCCTGGTGGTTCATCAAAAAGCAAATGAAAAGTTTTTGCCAGCCGGGTGTCTGGAGTCCAGATGCCCGGCTCCGGCAAAAACATTGCTTATCTTACTTATTATGTTTCAGACCCACCACCGCAGTTCCTACATCAATTCCACACGCTCGCCCAAGTCGGCGCATGGATTCAACATAATGAATCGGCAGACCTTTATCCTTGCAGATGGAAATTATTTTTCCGGTCAATTTGGCATCCGCATCCCTGGCAACGATGACTTCTACAAGAGAGTCAGCCTCGACTGCCCGGGCAGTTTGCTTTGCACCAATGATAAGCCCACTTGCCTGTTCTACTTTTTCATAAGACATTTTCATATCCTCCAAAGTATAGAGTACCGGGCACACTCAAGAATGATATCATCCGGAGTGGTATCATGTCAAGCTATTACAGAAAGTTTTTACTTTGATACTTCCTCAAGTCCTGCTCCTTCTTCTACTAGAGACTGTTCAACAGTTTCTTCTGCTGGCATAAGATCATGCTGCAGTTTGATGTTGCGGTAACGGTTCATACCTGTACCGGCTGGAACAAGTTTACCGATGATAACATTCTCTTTCAGACCAAGGAGACGGTCTACCTTACCCTTAATTGCAGCATCTGTCAGGACACGTGTCGTCTCCTGGAAGGAAGCTGCGGACAGGAAGGAATCTGTTTCAAGGGAAGCCTTCGTAATACCAAGCAGCACTGAACGGGCAACAGCCGGCTGTCTGCCTTCCCACAGCACTTTCTTGTTCGCTTCTTCAAACTCATGAATTTCTACATATGCCCCTGGCAGAAGGTCGGTTTCTCCGCTATCGATGACGCGAACTTTGCGCAGCATCTGACGGATCATAACCTCAACGTGCTTGTCGTTAATTTCTACCCCCTGCATACGGTATACTTTTTGTACTTCCTGCAGGATGTAGTATTGAACGCCACGCATGCCACGGACTTTGAGCATTTCTTTCGGGTCAATCGAACCTTCTGTCAGCTCTTCCCCGATATCAACCTTACGGCCAATTGCTACTTTCAAGCGGGAGCCATACGGAATTTGATACACTTTGCTTTCGGTTTCACCACGGATTTCAACTTCACGACGGTCTTTGCCTTCACGCATGTCGACAACTTCCCCATCGATCTCTGTGATTACAGCCTGACCTTTAGGATTACGCGCTTCGAAAAGCTCCTGAATACGCGGAAGACCCTGTGTGATATCGTCTCCGGCAACCCCACCGGTGTGGAAGGTACGCATCGTCAGCTGTGTACCTGGTTCCCCGATCGACTGGGCTGCAATAATACCAACAGCTTCGCCGACATCCACATTTTTACCTGTGGCGAGGTTACGGCCATAGCATTTTTTACATACACCATGATGCGTACGGCAGCCAATAACCGAACGAATGGTTACTTTTTCGATACCTGCTGCAATGATTTCATCAGCTAGGTTCTCATCGATCAGCTCATTACGGCCTACCATGACTTCATCTGTCTCTGGATGGCGTAATGTCTGGAATGAATAGCGACCTACGAGACGGTCATACAGATCTTCAATGATCTCTTTACCGTCACGAATTGCCATCGCCTCTACACCTTTATCCGTACCGCAGTCGTCTTCCCGAACGATTACGTCCTGTGCAACGTCTACCAGACGGCGTGTCAGGTAACCCGAGTCAGCTGTACGCAGGGCGGTATCGGCGAGACCTTTACGCGCACCGTGCGTCGAGATGAAGTATTCGAGTACAGACAGACCTTCACGGAAGTTTGATTTGATTGGCAACTCGATGATACGACCAGATGGATTCGCCATCAGACCACGCATACCTGCAAGCTGTGTAATCTGCGATACGTTACCGCGGGCACCGGATGTGGCCATCATGTTGATCGCGTTGAACTTGTCGAGAGACGCCATCAACACTTTTGTAACGCGGTCTTTCGCTTTGCTCCAGATGCTAATAACACGGTCATAGCGCTCATTATCTGTAATGAGACCACGGCGGAACTGCTGCTGCACAACTTCTACTTCTGCATCGGCATCAGCCAGAATCTGCTGCTTCTCTTCCGGTGTTTTAATATCAGCAACAGCTACCGTAATCCCTGCTTGTGTGGAGAACTTAAAGCCATTTGCCTTGATGTCATCGAGAATAACAGATGTTTGTGTCGTTCCAAAACGACGGAAACATTCTGAAATAATTGTACCAAGATATCCTTTTTTCACGGCTTCATGTTCTGGCAGATTTTCAAGGAACTCCTTCACGTTCGTTCCTTTATCGAAAATAAAGAACTTATCCGGAACCTGTTTTTGCAGATTGTATTTCGTCGGATCATTGATGTATGGCAGCTCAGGTGGAAGGATTTCATTAAAGATCAGCTTCCCTACGGTTGTAACCATAAGCGGCGCATTAATCTGCTCCGGCGTAAAGGATGTTTTGCCCAGGCTTGTCGGTGGTATAGCAATGCGAGCATGCAACGTTACATGGTCGTTTGCATATGCAGCGATCGCCTGATTCGGGTTAGAGAATACTTTCCCCTCACCTGTTGATTCTTTATTTTCCATCGTCAGATAGTACGTACCTAGTACCATATCCTGAGATGGTGTAACAACTGGCTTACCGTCTTTCGGGTTCAGGATGTTCTGTGCTGCCAGCATAAGAAGACGAGCTTCTGCCTGTGCTTCTGCTGAGAGCGGCACGTGTACCGCCATCTGGTCACCATCGAAGTCAGCGTTGTACGCTGTACATACAAGCGGGTGGAGACGGATCGCACGTCCTTCAACAAGTGTTGGTTCGAACGCCTGAATACCAAGACGGTGAAGCGTAGGGGCACGGTTGAGAAGAACCGGGTGTTCACGGATAACGTCCTCGAGAACATCCCATACTTCCGGATGCACGCGCTCTACTTTGCGCTTCGCTGATTTGATATTGTGTGCGAGTCCTTTGCTGACAAGCTCTTTCATTACGAATGGCTTAAACAGCTCAAGTGCCATTTCTTTCGGCAGACCGCACTGGTACATTTTGAGGTGCGGACCTACTACGATAACCGAACGACCAGAGTAGTCAACACGCTTACCGAGCAAGTTCTGACGGAAACGACCCTGCTTACCTTTCAGCATATGGCTGAGAGATTTCAGCGGACGGTTACCCGGTCCTGTTACCGGACGGCCACGGCGACCGTTATCAATCAGCGCATCTACTGCTTCCTGTAGCATACGCTTTTCATTTTGTACGATGATATCTGGAGCGCCGAGATCAAGCAGACGCTTAAGACGGTTGTTCCGGTTGATTACACGACGGTACAGGTCGTTCAAGTCAGACGTTGCAAAACGTCCACCATCAAGCTGAACCATCGGGCGCAGTTCCGGCGGGATAACCGGCAGTACATCAAGTACCATCCAATCCGGGAAGTTCCCGGAATTACGGAAGGACTCCAGCACTTCGAGACGTTTGATCACACGGTTGCGACGCTGTCCCTGTGCTGATTTCAACTCTTCTTTCAAAAAATCTACTTCTTTATCAAGATCAATCTCAGCCAGAAGCTTCTTGATCGCTTCTGCACCCATCTGAGCGGTGAATGCCTGGCCGTATTTCTCACGGTAGTTGCGGTATTCTTTCTCAGAAAGAAGTTGCTTCTTCTCAAGCGGTGTCTCCCCTGCATCGGTTACAACGTATGATGCGAAGTAGATTACTTCTTCGAGGGAACGTGGAGACATATCGAGCACAAGGCCCATACGGCTCGGAATTCCTTTGAAATACCAGATGTGAGAGACAGGGGCAGCAAGTTCGATGTGCCCCATACGCTCCCGACGTACTTTGGCGCGCGTCACTTCAACGCCGCAACGGTCGCAGACGACGCCTTTATAACGTACACGCTTGTACTTTCCGCAGTGACATTCCCAGTCCTTTGTCGGTCCGAAAATTTTCTCGCAGAACAAGCCTTCTTTTTCCGGCTTTAACGTCCGGTAGTTAATGGTTTCCGGTTTTTTGACCTCACCGTATGACCAGGAACGAATTTTATCCGGTGATGCGAGGCCAATCTTCATATATTCAAAATTATTGACATCTAACAAGGCGCATACCTCCCATTACTTCCCGGTTTCATCCTTTACTCTTCGACACCGCTGATGTTCAGGTTGAGCTTCTCGCTCGGCGCATCATCATCTTCATCCGTATCGCGCATCTCAATTTCCTGCTCGTCTTCGGACAGAATCTTAACGTCCATACCAAGGCTCTGCAGCTCTTTAATGAGTACTTTAAAGGATTCCGGTACACCAGGTTCCGGTACATTTTCTCCCTTAACAATGGCTTCGTATGTTTTCACACGACCAACCACGTCATCCGACTTGACAGTAAGAATTTCCTGAAGTGTATAAGCGGCACCGTATGCTTCAAGTGCCCATACCTCCATCTCCCCAAAACGCTGACCGCCGAATTGGGCTTTACCGCCGAGCGGCTGTTGAGTAACGAGAGAGTATGGTCCAGTCGAACGGGCGTGAATTTTATCATCAACCATGTGGGCCAGTTTGATCATGTACATAACCCCGACGGTTACGGTACGGTCAAACGGCTCCCCGGTACGACCATCATACAGAACCGTTTTACCTGTACGGCTCATACCCGCTTCTTCAAGCGTATTAAACACATCGTCTTCTGTCGCACCATCGAATACTGGTGTTGCGATATGAATACCCATGAGTTTGGCTGCCATACCCAAGTGAACTTCGAGCGCCTGCCCGATGTTCATACGAGACGGTACACCCAGCGGATTGAGAACAACCTGTACTGGCGTGCCATCCGGCAGGAACGGCATATCTTCTTCTGGCAGAATCCGCGCGATAACCCCTTTGTTACCGTGACGGCCGGCCATTTTATCCCCAACAGAGATTTTGCGTTTCTGTGCGATGTATACACGTACGAGCTGGTTAACGCCCGGTGGCAGTTCATCGCCATTGTCACGGGTAAATACTTTTACATCGACAATAATGCCGGAACCACCGTGCGGTACGCGGAGAGATGTATCGCGAACTTCGCGTGCTTTCTCCCCAAAGATCGCATGCAAGAGACGTTCTTCTGCTGTCAGCTCCGTTACACCCTTCGGCGTTACTTTACCAACGAGAATGTCGCCATCCTTGATCTCAGCACCGACGCGAATGATACCACGGTCGTCAAGATTACGCAGTGCATCTTCCCCAACGTTCGGGATGTCGCGTGTAATCTCTTCCGGTCCAAGCTTCGTATCACGAGCTTCAGACTCGTATTCTTCGATATGGATTGACGTATATACGTCTTCTTTTACAAGCTTCTCACTTAGGAGAATCGCATCTTCGTAGTTGTAACCTTCCCATGTCATGAAGGCAACGACTACATTGCGTCCGAGAGCCAGCTCTCCACTTTCGGTAGACGGACCGTCTGCGATAATATCGCCAGCCTGTACGAACTCACCGGTTTTGATGATTGGACGCTGATTGATGCATGTTCCCTGATTAGAACGCTCAAATTTGTGTAATTTATATTTATCGATATCACCCATGATCGTACGGCCTTCGAGGGTTTCCTGACGGCGAACCCAGATCTCACGGGCTGTTACACGCTCAACAACACCCGGATGGCGAACAACGATCGCAACACCAGAATCTTTGGCGGCTTTATGCTCCATACCGGTTCCAATGAACGGAGCCTGCGGTACAAGAAGCGGTACGGCCTGACGCTGCATGTTCGCTCCCATGAGCGCACGGTTGGCGTCATCGTTCTCAAGGAACGGAATCATGGCAGTCGCAACGGATACAACCTGCTTCGGTGATACGTCCATGTAATCCACTTTATCGCGTGGAATCGTGATGATTTCACCTCGGCGACGGCAAATAACCATCTCGTTCGCAAATTTCATCTCTTCTGTAAGCGGCGCATTTGCCTGAGCTACGTTGAACACATCTTCTTCATCCGCTGTGAGGTATTCAATCTCCATCGTAATCTGGCCTGTTTCCGCATCAATTTTACGACGCGGTGTTTCAATAAAGCCATACTCATTAATACGAGCATACGAAGACAGTGAGTTGATCAAGCCGATGTTCGGACCTTCCGGCGTCTCAATTGGACACATACGACCATAGTGAGAGTGGTGAACGTCACGAACTTCGAAGCCTGCACGTTCACGTGTCAGACCACCTGGTCCGAGTGCAGACAGACGACGTTTGTGCGTCAGCTCAGCCAGTGGATTCGTCTGATCCATGAACTGGGAGAGCTGGGAGCTTCCGAAGAATTCCTTGATCGCTGCAATAACCGGACGAATGTTAATGAGTGCCTGTGGCGTAATTGCATTCGCATCTTGAATCGACATCCGCTCACGAACCACACGCTCCATACGGGACAAACCGATACGGAATTGGTTCTGCAGCAGTTCTCCTACAGAACGCAGACGACGGTTACCAAGATGATCAATATCATCTGTTGTACCAATGCCTTGCAGCAAGTTCATAAAGTAGTTAATAGACGCGATAATATCAGACGGTGTAATGTTCTTGATTTTCTTATCAATCACACCGTTGGATGTTACTTTGATAACTTTTCCATCTTCAATCGGTGAGAAGATGTTGATAGACTGAAGACGAATATCTTCTTCCAGTACACCGCCGCGAGGTCTCACATTCACAAACCCTACACTCTCTTCAAGCAGTGGCAGGATGCGATCAAGCAAACGGCGGTCAATCATTTGACCGGCTTCTGCAATAATTTCACCTGTCGCTGTGTCTACGAGCGTCTCAGCAAGGCGCTGGTTATACAATCTATTTTTAATGTGCAGCTTCTTGTTGATTTTATAACGACCTACATTAGCCAGATCGTACCGCTTCGGATCGAAGAAGCGAGACACTAACAGACTCTTTGCATTCTCGACTGTTGGCGGCTCTCCTGGACGCAAACGTTCATAAATCTCAATCAGCGCTTTTTCTGTCGAATCGGTATTGTCCTTCTCAAGCGTGTTACGGATGTATTCATCCTCGCCTAGCAGACTCAAAATCTCAGCATCTGTGCCGAATCCTAATGCACGCAAAAGAACCGTAACAGGGATTTTTCTCGTACGGTCGATGCGAACATAAATAATATCTTTCGCGTCGGTTTCAAGCTCAAGCCATGCACCGCGATTTGGGATAACAGTAGCCCCATACGCTTGCTTACCGTTTTTGTCTACTTTTGTGCTGAAGTACACGCTAGGAGAACGAACAAGCTGACTGACGATTACCCTTTCAGCCCCATTAATGACGAAAGTACCTGTCTCTGTCATAAGCGGGAAATCACCCATAAATACTTCTTGTTCCTTGACTTCTCCCGTTTCCTTGTTAATGAGACGGACTTTCACTCGCAGCGGAGCTGCATACGTTACGTCGCGTTCTTTGGATTCATCAACCGAGTATTTCGGCTCGCCCAAGCTATAATCAATGAATTCCAGAACAAGATTACCAGTGAAATCTTGAATCGGAGAGATATCGTGGAACATCTCACGCAACCCTTCATCCAAAAACCACTCATATGATTTTTGTTGGATTTCGATCAGGTTTGGTAATTCCATTACCTCTTTAATTCTTGCGTAGCTGCGACGCTGGCGATGACGTCCACACTGAATTAGATGACCTGCCAACTTATTCACCTCTCAAACCGAGTTTTTGCACAAAAAAGAACAAAGCCTCCCTATGTATGTAAGAAGACTTTATTTTTAATTTAGAGAACCGAACACTGCTATTATTTAAGTATAACCTTAGACATACAACAGCATACACGGTTCGGAGCAACCTGCCTTTAAATTCCGAAAAAAGGGGTTGACTTTTTATGCAATTCCTATCTAACGCTCACAAGATTAGTGGCATTAAATAACGATAACACAATGGAAAAGCAATGTCAACTTATGATTTCCGTGCTCGGAAGATGGAATAGCCCTTTCTCCGTTCTACTTCCTCTACGTCTTCATACAGCTCCTGCAGTCTAGTAAATGCCGATGGCGCTCCCTGCTTCTTCTGAATCACTACCCAAAGAGAACCGCCCGGCTTTAGATGCGCATGAGCTTCCTCAAAAATCCCATGTACCACCTGTTTACCCGCGCGAATCGGCGGATTGGTCAAAACAACATCGAACATCCGATTCTCTGGTACGGAAGCAAGGCGATCACTCACCACAGCCTGGGCATTCGTAACGCCATTCAACTTCAAATTGCGATTGGCTAGCGCGACAGCACGCTCATTAATATCCACCATAAGCACCTGCCCGCCTGGAGTAAGGGATGCGGCGGACATACCCATCGGACCATACCCGCAGCCTACATCAAGAACATCCATGCCATCTGCGATTTCCATCGTTTCAATCAACAGTACACTCCCAAAATCAATGCGATTTTTGGAGAAAACACCCCGGTCTGTTACAAAGCGAAAATCCCGACCGCGCAGCGTAAACGTAAATGTCTGTTCCCGACTGTCGGCTCCGGGTTGATTCGTATAGTAATGCTCCACCTATGTTTCACCCTTTCTGGATAGTAACAAAACGCCCGGCGGTAATCGCCGGGCGTTTTATACAGAAGGTATAAAACCTACTTAACTTCAACCACTGCGCCAGCTTCTTCAAGCTTAGCTTTAATTTGCTCAGCTTCGTCTTTAGCAATGCCTTCTTTAACGTTAGCTGGAGCGCCATCAACCATAGCTTTCGCTTCTTTCAGGCCGAGACCTGTGATTTCGCGAACAACTTTGATAACGTTGATTTTAGAAGCACCTGCGCTAGCAAGTACAACTGTGAATTCTGTTTGTTCAGCTTCAGCAGCAGCGCCGCCAGCCATAACTGCAACCGGAGCAGCAGCTGTTACGCCGAATTCTTCTTCAATTGCTTTAACGAGATCGTTCAGATCGAGAACGGACATTTCTTTAATCGCTTCAATGATTTGTTCTTTAGTCATCGTTTGTTCCTCCTAACAGATAATTGAATTAAGCCTGTTGGCCTTCTTTTTGTTCAGATACTGCTTTAACAGCAAGAGCGAAGTTACGCATCGGAGCCTGGAGAACACTAAGAAGCATAGAGAGCAGGCCTTCGCGGTTCGGCAGGCTTGCCATTGCTTTTACTTCAACGTCAGTCAGGACTTTGCCTTCCATAACGCCACCTTTGATTTCCAGTGCTTCGTTTGTTTTCGCGAAATCTGCGATAATTTTCATAGCAGCCATTTCGTCTTCCATGCTGAATGCGATCGCTGTAGGACCTGTCAGAACTGCATCTAAATCAGACAGACCTGTTTCAGCAGTCGCGCGGCGAGTCATAGTATTTTTGTATACTTTGAACTCAACGCCAGCTTCGCGGCAAAGTTTACGCAGTTGCGTAACTTGTGCAACGTTCAGACCACGGTAGTCAGTAACAACCGTGCTTTTGCTGTTTTGAAACTTCTCAACGATTTCACTAACAACTTGTACTTTCTCTTCACGTACGGACATGTTTGCACCTCCTGTAGCATGAGACTTTTATAATGAAAAAAGCCCACGCAGACATGCGAAGGCTTCAGAATACATTCAAAACGTATATCGTACAGCACCTCGGAAGGATATTAAGTCTTCTGGAGAAGACGCCTCCTGTCTACGGTAACGGCATATTCATTTATCAACAAATGCTATTCTATCAACTTCTCAATCAAATGTCAAGCAATTAGTTTGCTGGAGCAGTCAATTTGAGTGTGTTGACTTTTACGCCAGGACCCATTGTGGAGCTGACAGTAATGTTTTTCATGTATGTGCCTTTTGAAGCAGCTGGTTTTGCTTTTACCAGTGCGTCAACAAGGGCACGCAGGTTTTCTTCGAGCTTCGCAGCGTCGAAAGAAACTTTACCGATCGGAGCGTGGATGTTACCCGCTTTATCTGTACGGTATTCGATTTTACCTGCTTTGATTTCTTTTACCGCTTTTTCAACTTCGAAAGTAACGGTACCAGTTTTCGGGTTCGGCATGAGGCCTTTTGGTCCGAGTACGCGACCCAGTTTACCAACAGTACCCATCATGTCTGGTGTTGCAACGACTACGTCGAAATCAAACCAGCCCTGCTGGATTTTTGTTACCATTTCGTCGTCACCAACGAAATCTGCGCCTGCAGCTTCTGCTTCTTTCGCTTTCTCACCTTTTGCGAAAACGAGAACGCGCTGAGTTTTACCAGTACCGTGCGGCAGAACTACTGCACCACGAATTTGCTGGTCATTTTTGCGCGGGTCTACGCCCAGGCGGAATGCAACTTCTACAGTTTCATCGAATTTTGCTTTCGAAGCCTTTTTCACGATCTCAAGCGCTTCGTTCATATCATAAGCAGCTGTACGATCGAACAGCTTTGCAGCTTCTAAGTAATTTTTACCTTTTTTAGCCACTTTACTTTCCTCCTAATACTGTGGTTTTAACGGTTGTGCCTCCCACGAAACAGGGTTGCGCGCACCGGAGTAATCTCCGCCTGTACACAACCCCTCGGTAGAAACAAGTTCATGTAGTCGAAGACTAGTCTTCGATTGTGATGCCCATACTGCGTGCAGTACCTTCAACCATACGCATAGCTGCTTCTACACTTGCAGCGTTCAGATCTTCCATTTTTTGCTCAGCGATTTCGCGAACTTTGTCGCGTTTAACTGTAGCAACTTTTGTTTTGTTCGGTACAGCAGAACCAGATTCGATGCCTGCTACTTTTTTGAGCAGAACAGCTGCTGGTGGAGTTTTTGTAATGAATGTAAATGAACGGTCTTCGAACACTGTAATCTCAACCGGGATAATCAGACCCGCTTGTTCCTGTGTACGAGCGTTGAATTCTTTACAGAAACCCATGATGTTAACACCCGCTTGACCGAGTGCTGGACCTACCGGCGGTGCCGGATTCGCCTTACCTGCAGGAATCTGCAGTTTTACCATTTTAATGACTTTCTTCGCCATGGAACACACCTCCTGAAAACGATAGCTCTATAACTTAGCCACCTGAGTGAAATCTAACTCAACTGGCGTTTCGCGTCCAAACATATCAACCAACACTTTTACTTTGCGCTTGTCCATTTGAATCTCTTCAATGGAGCCAACCATATTGGCAAACGGCCCTTCTTTAACCCGAACCGTTTCTTTCAGCTCAAAGTCCACACGATGCACGGATTCCTCCATGCCCATCTGCTTCATAATCGATGTAACTTCTTCAGGCAATAAAGGAGTCGGTTTCGAACCTGCGCCTGCGGAGCCTACAAACCCAGTTACACCTGGCGTATTCCGCACCACGTACCAGGAATCATCCGTCATGGCCATTTCCACGAGAACGTAACCCGGGAACACCTTCTTCGTTACGACCTTCTTCTTGCCATCGCGAAGCTCGGTTTCCTCTTCTGTCGGAATCATGACACGGAAGATTTTATCTTCCATTCCCATTGACTCGACTCGCTTCTCAAGGTTTGTCTTAACTTTATTCTCATAACCTGAATAAGTATGAACAACGTACCAGCGTTTTTCCATGATTCGAGGACAAACAGGTGTCCGTAACCCCCCTAATGATTATTTCCCGGTTTTTAGAATCAATCCTAACAGTTGGGAAATACCTAAATCAATCACTGCGAAGAAGATCGCGATGAGCACTACCGTCACAAGGACAACTGACGTATACGTAAACAGCTCTTTACGGGTTGGCCAGGTGACTCTTTTTAATTCGGTCCAGACTTCTTTGAGAAAGACCGGTCCGCGTTTGAGTTTATCTACAAAACCCATAACGCACCCCCAATAAATGGACTCCCGAAAAAAAACTAGCGAGTTTCCCGATGAAGAGTATGATCATTGCAGAATTTGCAGTGTTTCTTCATCTCGATGCGATCCGTTTGCTTACGTTTGTTTTTCGTTGTGGTATAGTTGCGTTGTTTGCACTCGGTGCACGCTAACGTTACAGTTACCCGCATGATGTTACACCTCCCACATAATTCGTCCTGTTAACAGACGTTCAATTATTCTGTCGTGTCGACGCACGACTACCTAGACTACTTTATCACAAGCAAAATTTAGTGTCAAACAAAATGTTCCTGCTACTACTTCCCTGTCTTAAAACGGGATATCAGATGCTCAAGCTGGTCCGAAAGTTCTGTCATCATGGTCGCATCGCTTGCCAGTCGTTGAGCAGAAGCTGCCTGCTGTTCGCTGACAGCAGCCACTTCCTGCGAACCTGCGGAAGCTTCTTCTGTAATACCGGAGATATGTTCCATGTCGTTAACGACTTTATGGGCATTTTCCTCCGCTATTTTAATAGAGGAAGTAATGGATGCGCCTTTCTCGGCAAGCATACGCATACGAGCATGAATCTCAGCAAATGAATCGCCAGTATGCTGCACCATGTCACTTCCTTCCGCAATGACCCGATGTCCCTGTGTAATGGAATCAATGGCTTCATGAGTCTCCCGCTTGTTCTCTTCTACAATACGCGAAATACTTCCTGCTGCTTTATCGGTTTCCTCTGCCAGCTTACGTACTTCATCCGCTACGACAGCGAATCCTTTGCCAGCCTCTCCAGCCCGTGCCGCTTCAATGCTTGCATTGAGAGCAAGCAGATTAGTCTGAGATGCAATGCTCGTAATCAGGCTGACGATATCACCGATGTCCTCAGAACGCTGCCCAAGCTTCTGAACAACTCCGGAAGCATGGTCAATCATCCCCTGAATTTCTTTCATTTTTTTCACGGCCGCCTGCACAGCCTGCTCCCCGGATTCAGTCAAAAGGGCTGTTTCATTGAACGTGCTGTTCATCTCACCTGCATACTGCGATACGTGATGCAAGTTTTCATTCATAACAGTAACTTCGTGATGCGCTGATTGAACAGAAGCTGCAATATCACCGGCCCCTTCCGCCAAATCGTTAATGGTTACTGCTACCTGCTCAGCTGAATGCGTCGTTTCCTGACTCGCAATCGTCAGCATGTCAGAAGAATGGCGCATTTTGCGTGACGCTTCTCCGATTTCAGATAGAAGCATCCGGATACTATCTACCATTTGATCAAAATTTTCACTTAATACGCCCACTTCATCCCGGCTGCGATTACGAGTCTGAACCGTTAAGTCCCCTTCCGCAATCTGCCCGGTCAATTCCGTAAGATGACGGATTGGACGCACAAATCTCGTAGCAAACATAATAAGAACTACAATAACAAACAACAGAACCACACTTGCCGTTACGAAAGAAATCTTAGCTAAATAAGTAAGCTGGCTCGATGCTTCTTGAACCGGCGCGGTTATTGCTACTACCCATCCTGTAAGCGGGATACGCGAGAAAAATGCATACTTATCAACGCCTTTGTACACATATTGCTTGTAGACATTGTTACCAGCCTTTGCCTCATTAATACCTTCTGTCAATTCCGGGATGTTTAATTTATAAAGGTTCAGCTTTAAAATCTCTTCTTTTGTAGGGTAGGCGATGATCGTACTATCTTCCTGAACCATATAGGCGTAGCCAGTTTTTCCTATCTTCTCAGATGAAACGATATCGCTTAATACCGTGATCGGAACTGTAGCTGCTAGCATGCCGACCAGTTGATTGTTCACGTCGTGAATTGGACTCGCTACTACAATGACCAACTTACCACTTGCCTTTGAGATCAGCGGATCTGAAATCGCATAGGACTCCCCACTTATAATTTTTTTGAAGTATGCACGATCGCTTACATTTACTTCTTTTCCACTGGTAGTGAAAGCGTTTCCTTTTTTGTCTGCAACAAACATCATTTCATATTCAGCATACTCAGCCAGCTTGTTTTTTAAGAATGGCATCTGTTTCTGAATATCTGCGCTACGGATGTCGTAACTTGTAGCCATGTTAGAAATTCGATCCTGTTCCTGATTCAACCATTCTTTAATCTTAATGCTCAGTCGATCCAATTGGATAAAAGCACGGTCCTGGAAGTTGCTTTCCAAAAAATCCTTTGCTTTGTTATGATTGATCCAGGCCACACCAGCAAGAGCAAGAATAACAAGCGGTATAATGACAAGAAGCAACTTAGTTTTAAGACTTTTTGCACCCATAAGCAGACTCACTCCTGTTCTTCTTGCAAATAAAGTATTGCTATTATACCACGAATTTTTCTGAATTGTTAAGCAAACAAAAAAACAGGGATTCTCTCCCTGCTTCCTGTTTATCCGTATACAACTATACTTGCGAAACCTCCCGCACTTCCAGATACTTCTCCAGCTTGCGTTTTACACGCTGAAGGGCGTTGTCAATCGACTTGACATGGCGTCGCAAATCAACAGCAATCTCCTGATACGACCTGCCGTCCAAATATAGCAGAAGCACCTGCTGTTCAAGATCACTCAAAATCTCGCTCATTTTGTCTTCAATATCATCATATTCTTCCTGATTAATAATCAGCTCTTCCGGATCTGTCACCCTTGTCCCACAGATAATATCAAGCAAAGTACGGTCCGAGTCTTCATCGTAAATCGGCTTGTCTAAGGAAACATAGGAGTTAAGCGGAATATGCTTCTGCCGCGTCGCTGTCTTAATCGCCGTAATAATCTGGCGCGTAATGCAGAGCTCAGCAAATGCTTTAAAAGAGGCCAGCTTGTCCCCTTTAAAATCACGTATGGATTTGTACAGGCCAATCATACCCTCCTGTACGATATCTTCCCGATCCGCCCCGATCAAGAAGTACGATCTGGCCTTGGCTCGGACAAAGTTCTTATACTTGTTGATCAAATACTCGAGTGCATCACTGTCGCCCACGCGAACGAGCTCGACGACTTCTTCGTCGTACAGTGTATCATAACGGGTATGGTCTGCAACGCTCAACATCATCCCTCCGACCTGCCAATATGCATCAGATAAAGCAATTATATATTATGTCACCTTACACCGTCAATCAATTCACACATCGCCGCGCCGCCATTTTTCGAATTGTTCTTTAATTTTGTCATCGAGCGTAAGTCCCCGCCCTTTTGGCTGTTGGCGGGTTTCTTCTACTTTTACGCTAATTTCCTGCTTTAGCCGCTTTACTTCATTCCACAGCTCACGCGCTGATTTGCGTAGCGCACCATAGCCAAACGTAACACGCTGCTCGGTATAATCGGATGTAGCGACATAAATCTGACGGTGTCGGTGCGAGAGCTCAAATACAAGCCTTTCAATGCATTCATCAGCAGTTTCTTTCTCTTTTGTATATCGGATGTCAAGACGGTACTCTGTAAGCTTTTTCCCCATTCCTTTCACATTATGGGCGTCAAATACAACAATCACCTTTGTTCCAGTGAATCCCTGATAATCAGCCAGCCAACTCAGAAGGTCATCCCGTGCTTCTTCGAGACTGATTTTCTTTTTTTCTTTCAGCCGCTTCCAGTCACCAATGACGTTGTAGCCATCAACAATTAGGATTTCCTCCATAGCTCCTCATCCCTACTTGGACAGCGGATGGCGCTGACGGTACACTTCATACATCAGGAGCGCTCCCGCAACTGATGCATTCAGCGATGTGACATTCCCCACCATCGGCAGGTTCACCGTAAAATCACATTTTTCCCGAATCAGGCGGCTCATTCCCTTACCCTCACTACCGATGACGAGGGCAATCCCCATATCGAGACGCGCTTCCCGGAACTCCTCTTTGCCGGAAGCATCGGTACCGACTACCCAGATATTCCGTTCTTTCAGGTCATCAATTGTACGCGCTAGATTTGTGACACGGGCTACCGGTACATATTCAATCGCACCAGCAGATGATTTGGCTACGGTTGAAGTCAATCCGGCCGAGCGTCGTTTTGGAATGATGACTCCATGCACACCTGTCGCATCTGCCGTACGGAGTATCGAGCCTAGATTATGCGGATCTTCAATCTCATCGAGAATGACAAGAAACGGCGACTCTCCTTTTTGTTCGGCACGTGCCAGAATATCCTCAAGTTCTGCATAGTCATATGCAGCGATATAAGCAAGCACCCCCTGATGACTCTCCCCTTCTGCGGCCTGATCCAGCTTTTTGCGTGGAACGATCTGGACAGTAACTCCTGCCTCTTTGGCCAGTGCCATCACTTGCCCGCTTACCCCTTTTTGTGAACCTTCTGCAATCCAGATTTTATTAATGGAACGTCCGGAACGGATCGCTTCGATTACCGGATTTTTCCCCACAATATATTCGCTCATAATAAACTCCTCTCGTTCAATTCGATTCAATACAGGCCACGGCTTCATCCAAAATCTCGTCCAGCCGCTCATGCTGCTCTAACAGATATAAATAACCGATCAACGCTTCAAATCCGGTACTGAGCCGGTATTCTGTAAGATCTGCATTTTTGGGAACGGTAGCGGACTTGGCATTACGCCCCCGCTTCAGCACTGCCTGTTCTGATTCAGTGAGCTTATCCCAGATTCCATGAACGATCTTCGCCTGTGCCCGGGCTGATACATAGCGAACAGCGGAGCGCTGCAGCAGGTTCGGCTTCACCTCTCCTGCTGCAATCAGGCGCTGGCGTACGCGCACTTCCAGCACTGCATCTCCCATATACGCCAGAGCAAGTGCATTCAGCTGTTTCGGATCTCGTGTCAAATCATCATGTTTCATATCGGCTACCACTACTTTCTGTGCCAGCGCACACCCTGCGGCGTGTCTTCTAGCACAATTCCCAGCTCCTGCAACTGGTTGCGAATTTCGTCAGCACGAACAAAGTTACGATCTTTGCGCGCCTGTCCACGCTCTACAATAAGCGCATCAATCCCCTCATCAGATGGCCCTTCCGCTACCACATCCGATTCTCCGAAGGCAATGCCAAGCACATCTCCGAATTCGGTGAATAATGCAAGATACGCTTCAAGCACGGCTTTTGTGGCATCTTCAGAAGCAATCAAACGGTTCGCCTCTCGTACCATGTCAAACAGAACGGTAATAGCATCTGCTGTGTTGAAGTCATTATCCATCTCCTCTACAAAACGACCACGGAACGCATTCAACTTCGCCTGCTCTTCTGCATCCATAGTACCTGCCACAGCCGAATCCAGGCGATGCTTCAAATTACGAACAGCCGTATCAATACGTTCAAGACTATTAGTCGCCTGCTGAATCAGGTCTTTACTGAAGTTAACCGGATTACGGTAGTGCGCACTGAGCAAGAAGAAACGAACAACGCGCGCTGGATACTGTTCGCGAATGTCTTTGACAAGAATAAAATTACCGAGCGATTTGGACATTTTTTCGTTCTCAATGTTAATAAAACCATTGTGCATCCAGTAGCGTGCCATCACATGGCCGGTCAGGCATTCTGACTGGGCAATTTCATTCTCGTGATGCGGGAACGTTAGATCATGGCCACCACCGTGAATATCGAACGTGTCACCCAGGTATTTTTTCGACATGGCCGAGCATTCAATATGCCAGCCCGGACGTCCTTCTCCCCACGGGCTTTCCCAATAAATCTCGCCTGGCTTCGCCCCTTTCCAGAGCACAAAATCAAGCGGGCTTTCTTTCTTCTCATTCACTTCAACGCGGGCTCCAGCCTGTAGGTCTTCGATATTCTGTTGTGATAACTTGCCGTATTCAGCAAACGAAGCGGTGCGGAAATACACGTCGCCCCCTGCCGCATATGCATGCCCCTTATCAATCAGACCCTGCACAAACTCGATAATCTCTGGAATATGTTCCGTTACCTTCGGGTGAATTGTCGCTTCCTGAATAGACAGCGCACGTACGTCTTCTTTGAAGGCAGCAATAAATGTCTCCGCTACTTCCTTCACCGTCATGCCGGTCTCTTCTGCTTTTTTTATGATTTTATCATCGACATCCGTGAAGTTCTGTACGTATGTTACATCATAGCCTCGATAAGCAAAATAGCGACGCACCACATCGAATACAATCGGCGGACGAGCATTTCCGATATGAATAAAGTTATATACAGTCGGCCCGCATACATACATTTTCACTTTACCCGACTCAAGCGGGATGAACTCTTCTTTCTTACGCGTAAGCGTATTGTAGATTTTAATGCTCATGAATAGTTGAACTCTCCTTTAACTGGTTTACTTCATTACGAAGTTGCTCAATTTCATTCTGCATGGACTGTAGAAGTTCTTCAACAGGGTCCGGCATATTCGTATGATCGAAGGCCTGTTGCTGTACTTTTACGCCATCCTGTATAATTACGTGCCCTGGCACGCCAACAACCGTTGAATTCGGCGGCACTTCTTTCAATACAACAGAACCTGCCCCAATCTTCGAGTTATCTCCAATCTTCATGGAACCAAGTACTTTGGCTCCGGTAGCGATCAATACATTATCCCCGATGGTTGGATGACGCTTCCCTTTTTCTTTACCGGTTCCTCCAAGCGTGACACCCTGATATAAGGTTACGTTCTCTCCAATTTCACACGTCTCACCGATTACAACTCCCATACCGTGATCAATAAACAACCCTTTGCCAATCCGCGCACCCGGATGAATCTCAATCCCCGTGAGCCAGCGGCCAAGCTGCGACACCATCCGTGCCAATGTAGGCAGATTACGCTTCCACAGGCGGTGGCTAATCCGATGAAACCAGATCGCATGCAGACCAGAGTATGTCAGCACGACTTCCAGCTTGCTTCGCGCTGCCGGATCACGCTCCATTACGACACTTATATCTTCTTGAAGTTTTTTAAACATGTTGTCACTCCTTTACACAGACAAAAAAACGCCTCCATAGCTATAACAGCTACAGAGGCGTTTGTATCGCGGTTCCACTCTGCTTTGTTCAATCCTAATGCAATCAAATATGCAAAAAAAAACGGATTCAACACTCTTCGCCCATAACGCGGGCTGACGAGTCTCTCTACTTATTCCTTATTTAAGAACGGTTCAAGAGACTGGCTCACGGAGGCATTTCTGGAGCGAACAGCAGGCTGCTTCCAGCACAGCATCATACAGATGCCGTCAGCCCTCTCTGGTGTTGTCCGCGCATCCCGTACTTCTTCCGTTCAACGCCTTTATGTTTAGTTTGTGATGGAATCGTAGTTTTCAATCAGATTACGCACACGCGCCGCTACTTTATCACGGCCAAGCAAATACAGAGATTCATTCAGATCAGAACCATGCATCAAGCCTGTTGTCGCAACGCGAACCGGCATGAAAAGATTTTTGCCTTTCTGTCCGGTTGTTTTCTGAACAGCCTTTAGCGCAGCTTTCACAGCATCAGCGGAATAATCCTCTGCTCCCATGATTTCATCTACGAATGCTTTCATTACATCCGGAACTTGCTCACCTGACAGCACTTCTTTTGCTTCTTCATTATAAGAAACTTCCTCTTCGAAGAAAAGAGCGGCATAATCGACGATCTCGGCGGCATAATTAAGCTTCTCTTGATGAAGGGCTACCAGACGCTCTACCCATTCACGTTGCTCCGCTGTGATCTGTTCTGGAAGCTGGCCTGCCTGCTGCATGTGCGGAATACAGAGATCTACCATACGAGAAGTCGGCGTCTGCTTGATGTAATGATTGTTCATCCAATTTAATTTATGAATATCAAATACAGACGGTGACTTGGAGACACGCTCCAGCGAGAATTGCTCAATCATCTGCTCTTTCGTGAAAATCTCTTCTTCCCCTTCTGGCGACCAGCCAAGAAGAACGAGGAAGTTCATCAGTGCTTCTGGCAAGTAACCTAAGTGACGATATTGCTCCATGAATTGGATGATGGACTCGTCACGTTTGCTCATTTTCTTATGATTTGGATTGAGAATAAGCGCTACATGCGCAAATTCAGGTGTTTCAAATCCGAACGCTTCATATACAGCTAACTGACGCGGCGTATTGGAAAGGTGCTCCTCACCACGAATTACATGCGTAATGCCCATCAAATGGTCATCGACTGCAACCGCAAAGTTGTATGTCGGGATTCCATCCGGGCGGGCAATTACAAAGTC
Organism: Aneurinibacillus soli; assembly: GCF_002355375.1. Classification (GTDB taxonomy): domain Bacteria; phylum Bacillota; class Bacilli; order Aneurinibacillales; family Aneurinibacillaceae; genus Aneurinibacillus; species Aneurinibacillus soli. The sequence continues at coordinate 207,247 of NZ_AP017312.1, forward strand.
ACCCATGCCGTTCGATTCAAACGTAACAACACCACGAATTCGGTCACGCACTACATACTCATGATCAGCAGGGACGCTGAAACGAATGGAAGACGTACGTCCTTCCGCTTTGTACGCTTCGATCTGTTCCTGCGTAAGGTGGCGGCACTTGCCGTTGTAGTGTGGGGTTTCACCTTTTTCGACCATCGCTTCACGCTCTGCAGCAAGCTCGTCCTCATTACAGTAGCAAGGATATGCTTTGCCTTCTTCCACAAGCTGGTTCAGGTATTTCGTATAAATGTCCAGGCGATCCATACAACGGTACGGTCCTACACCGCCGTCTTTATCGATACCCTCATCCCACTCCGTACCAAACCAGCGCAGGCTTTCGATCAGTTTCTCTTCTGCACTCTCTACATTGCGCTTCCGGTCTGTATCCTCGATACGCACAATAAAATCTCCACCATGATGACGGGCGAATAAGTAATTAAACAGCGCCGAACGAGCGCCGCCGATATGTAAATGTCCTGTCGGGCTTGGAGCAAAACGCACCCGGACTTTTTTCGACATGACTTGACACCATCCTTCCGAATTTTAACCCCTCTATTATACGCTTTCTCTCTGTAGCAAGACAACCGCCATTGAGGCAATTCCTTCGCCTCGTCCCGTAAAGCCAAGCTTCTCCGTTGTAGTAGCCTTTACGTTAACCTGTTCGATATCAGCTTCCAGGCAGTCTGCGATGACACGGCGCATTTCTTCAATGTATGGTGCCATTTTTGGCTTCTGTGCCATGATCGTTGCATCTGCATTTCCTAGTGTATAGCCCCGCTCTTGTGCAAGTTTCCATACGTGGCGCAGTAGCACCTGACTATCCGCATCCTTAAATGCTTCATCTGTGTCCGGAAAGTGCTTGCCGATATCCCCAAGTCCAAGCGCGCCTAGCACTGCATCTGCAATCGTATGCAGCAATACGTCTGCGTCAGAATGGCCAAGCAGTCCTTTTTCATACGGAATCTCTACCCCGCCGATAATCAGCTTTCGCCCTTCCACCAGTTGGTGTACATCAAATCCCTGCCCGATTCGAATCATGACTCTTTCTCCTTCCTCTGCCGTAAAATCGCTTCTCCCATAATGAGATCATCCGGAGTCGTTAATTTAATGTTTGTATACTCTCCCTCTACCACATACACAGCCTGTCCTACCCGTTCTACTAGCGAAGCATCGTCTGTTCCAACGAAACCTTCACTTCGCGCCTTCTCATGGGCGGTAAGAATGGTAGAAAGAAGAAAAGCTTGCGGGGTTTGAACGGCCCACAAGCTTTTTCTTGGCGGTGTATCCAGCACCTGCCCCGCTTCGTCTGCACGCTTAATCGTATCTTTCACGGGTACTGCGAGAATAGCCGGGCCACGTTCGCGCACAGCCTGTATGACTGCATCCAGTGCCGCCTGTGATACAAACGGGCGAGCGCCATCATGAATGAGCACATATTCACACGCACGAAGCGCACACAATCCTTCATACACACTGTCCTGACGCTCCGCCCCACCAGCCACAACACGCACAACAGGATACGACGCGATTAGCTCACGGGTTTGTGCTACATCTTCCGCTGATGTGACAACCACGACATCCGCAATGTCCGTACGGGATGCAAATAAATCAAGGGTATGAAGCAGGACCGGTTTCCCTTCCAGCTCAATGAATTGCTTCTTAATAGAACCACCCATCCGCTTGCCCTGCCCGGCTGCCGCAATCACTACACCTACCATACGGTCTCACTCTTTTCTTACAGTGCTTTTTCCATCAATTTAGGCTTCGCAAAAATCATCCGCCCTGCTGATGTCTGAAGTACACTCGTCACAATGACATCAATCACTGAACCGATATATTCCCGACCGCCTTCCACAACGATCATCGTACCATCATCCAGGTAGGCAACGCCCTGCCCATTTTCTTTTCCGTCTTTAATGACCTGTACATGAAGTTCTTCGCCGGGAAGAACAACCGGCTTTACTGCATTTGCAAGGTCGTTAATGTTCAGGACAGATACACCCTGAAGCTCACATACCTTATTCAGATTAAAGTCATTCGTTACGACTTTGCCTTGCATCACTTTAGCAAGCTTAACAAGCTTGCTATCTACCTCGCTGATCTCTTCAAAATCCTGATCGGTAATGATAACTTTCACTTTCAGCTCTTTCTGGATTTTGTTCAAAATGTCCAGTCCGCGACGTCCCCGATTGCGCTTAAGTGCATCAGATGAATCCGCGATGTGCTGCAGTTCCTCCAGAACAAACTCTGGAATGACAAGGGCACCTTCAATAAATCCAGTTTTGCAAATATCCGCAATCCGCCCGTCAATGATTACGCTTGTATCCAAAATTTTGTATTCTGTTCCACTCGATTCCTGCTTCTCATCCTTTTTCTTCTCACCTTTTGAACGGTTGCTTGAGAACACCGACATAATCTCGTCTCGTTTGCGCAGACCGACCTGAAACCCAATATAGCCGCATAACACAGACACAAGCAGCGGAAGTAGTTTAGCGACAATCGGAATAGGAATGCTATTAATAGGGAGAAAAAGTAAAAAAGCAACGATAAGTCCAATGATCAGCCCCATAGCTCCAAATAAAACATCGGTAATCGGCAACTTGATCAACGTTTCTTCGCTGCGTTTAATCGTACGGACAATATAATCAGTTGGCCACGACATAATTACGGCGAATAGAACCGCTCCCAGTACCGCTCCAATATATTCTGTTCCCGGAATACTACCCATGTGTGCATATGATTCTAGAAAAGAGAGGAACTGCGGCCCAAATTGATAACCAAGACCAGCACCAACCAGCAAGAAGAACAGTTGGATTATTCGTTTGACCATACTTTCACCTCCTTGATTGACTCATATCTCATTATAGTCATAACTAGCAAAGAAAAAACGGCTTAAATCAAAAACGACAAAAGAAGTCCTTGTTTGACAAATCACTCTGTTTATACGAAGCAGCTTTCGCAAAAGTTCCGAAAAAAAAACAAAAAGCTTCTCTTAGAGAAGCTTTTCCCCTCTAACTATTCATAACCTGCTCAAGTAAAGTTGTCGCCTGTTCCTCATCAATGTTCTTGACAAGCACGAGTTCACTGAGCAAAATCTGCCGGGCATTATCCAGCATTTTGCGCTCGCCGGTCGAAAGTCCTTTCTCCCTGTCACGACGCATCAAATCCCGAACCACATCCGCCACTTCATAGATGTCGCCCGTACGCATCTTCTCCATGTTCTTGCGGAATCTGCGGTTCCAGTTCGTGGATACATCTATCTCGTCAGTTCGCAGAATCTGAAGAACATGCTCTAAAGCTGGCATGTCGATTACTTCACGAATACCAAGATTCGATACCTTCTCCATCGGGATCATGACCTGCATATTCCCTACAGGCATCTTCATGATATAATACTGCTGCTTTTCTCCCAGGATTTCTTTCTCTTCAATGGCTTCAATAACACCTGCACCGTGCATCGGATAAACAATCTTGTCGCCAATTTGAAACAACAAATCCACCCCCAACAGAGTATCCACTTTCAAGGTATCACAGAAAGAATTTTTTGTCAATTAAATTTCACTATCATAACACATCAAAAAGAAAACTGTCAACCACAACTGTTCTGATGATATGAAAAAAAGACCGGAAACATACCGATCTTTTTACTAATTTGTTCAAGAATGAAACATTTCTTCCTCTGATTCCTTATGGCGACGCTTACGTACCATGCGATCTATGCTTCTCTTCACACCATACAGTGCATAAAGCATAAGCGGAACGAAAATCACCATCGGGAACTGCTGTGGGAACTTCCAAGCTGTCAATACTACGACACCGATAATAATCGGAGTAACCCAAAAAGCAGAACGTGGAATGCCTACTTTCTTGAAGTTTGGATATTTAATGTTGCTGATCATCAGATACGATAGACCAAACATGCTAAGTGCCAGGTAAACTGACGGAAACGCATTATGGTACAGCGCCATGGTCGCTAGCACACCGCCTGCTGCTGTAATGGGAAGTCCGATAAAATAGCCGGTATTTCCACCTGTTGCTGAGTTAAAACGAGCAAGACGAAGTGCTCCACATGCCGGAAACAGCCCAGCCAGCACAATGCCTACCCATCCCATATCCTGCAAAATCACTACATACATAATAAGCGCGGGTGCAACGCCAAATGTCACAATATCAGACAGTGAATCAAGTTCTTTGCCAAATTCGCTCTGCGCATTCAACATGCGTGCCAGGCGGCCATCCAGTCCATCGAACACCATCCCGACAATCACCATAATCGCCGCGTAGTTAATGTACTGAGGATCCCCTTGAAAAGCAAACAACATCGCCACAACGCCCAGAAACAAATTACCGATTGTAAACATATTCGGAATTGCCTTGGCTATCATTTTGCTCCTTATACCTCCCCGGTCCGCACATATTACGGACTCCCTCTCTCGGCTCAGGGATTTTTTGTAACCCCTGAACAATTATCTTATTGTATGATGCACTAAATATGCCTGTCAATAAATACTTGCTCCTGAATCCGTTTGAGGCCTTCTTTAATGGCTCGTGCCCGTACCTCTCCAATGCCTTCAACTTCATCCAGTTCTTCGATCGTTGCCATCATAACCTGAGGCAGGCCAGCGAACTCTTCAATCAAGTTGGAGACAATGGATGCTGGCAGACGCGGAATCTTACTTAAGATGCGATAGCCACGTGGAAATACAGGCTCATCATGAAGATTAGGCACTGGCGAGTATCCGAGTACTTTCAGGACGTTAATCGGTTCAAGCAGATCATCCGCAGATAACTTGTGCAACTGATTGAGTACATCATCCGGGTCCACCTCTTCTCCCAGGCGGCAATAATCTTTTATGAGTAAATAAGCATCATCTTCAATTTTCGACACAAGTTCTTCCATCTGCATGCTGATCAGACGGCCTTCTGTTCCTAATTCATTAATATATTTAAGAATTTCCGTTTTGATGCGCATCACCATCTCAATTCGCTGTACAACAAGCGCCACTTCGTGCAAGGTGACCAGTTCTTCAAACTCCAGCGCACCAAGATTCGTCAGTGCCTGATCAAGTACCGACTTATACTTTTCGAGCGTTTGAATGGCCTGATTTGCTTTGGTCAAGATAACTCCAATGTCTTTAAGCGCGTACCGATACGGCCCACGGTATAGCGTAATAACATTACGGCGCTGCGAAATCGAGATTACCAGTTGTCCGGTCTGCCTTGCCACACGCTCTGCTGTACGATGGCGAGTTCCAGTCTCCGTAGACGGGATGGATGAATCTGGAATGAGCTGTGTATTTGCATACAGAATTTTTTTCACATCATCACTTACAATAATAGCTCCATCCATTTTAGCCAGTTCATATAAATGCGACGATGTCAAATCACAGTTAATGGAGAATCCTCCGTCTACAATGTCCCGGATGGCTGGTGTATGGCCAATTACAATAAGGGCTCCGGTTTTCGCTCGCAACACATTCTCTAACCCTTCTCGCAGCGGTGCTCCGGGAGAAACGAAGCGTAGAACTTCACTTATAAACTGTTCGCGTTTGTTTTCTGCTGCCATGCCTATCCTCCCAGTGTTTCCCGCAGTGCTTCCGATACGGTATGTACCCCGACAATTTCGATGCCTACAGGATACTCCCAGCCCGTGCTATTTTTCGCGGGAATGATTACACGTTTAAATCCTAGTTTTTGCGCTTCCTTCACCCGCTGTTCAATGCGAGAGACACCGCGCACTTCTCCGGTCAATCCTACTTCTCCGATCACTACATCATACGGGTTCGTCTGCTTGTCACGGAAACTAGATGCGAGACTAACTGCCACAGCGAGGTCAATCGCTGGTTCATCAAGGCGCACGCCGCCCGCAACATTCACATAGGCATCCTGATTTTGAAGCAGAAGTCCTACACGCTTCTCCAGAACGGCCATAATCATCGCAATACGATTGTGGTCAACTCCGGTAGCCATGCGGCGTGGAGTAGCAAAGCCGGTCGGTGTAACCAGCGCCTGCATCTCGACTAGAACCGGGCGCGTCCCTTCCATACTGGCAACAACGGTTGAACCTGCTACACCTAGCGAGCGCTCAGATAAAAACATTTCAGACGGGTTTGTTACTTCTGCTAATCCTTTTTCCGCCATCTCAAAAATACCGATCTCATTCGTCGATCCGAAGCGGTTTTTCACCGCGCGCAGAATACGGTATGTATTGTGACGCTCCCCTTCAAAATATAGAACAGAATCTACCATATGTTCTAAAAGACGCGGTCCGGCTATAGCTCCCTGCTTCGTAACGTGGCCGACGATCATGATCGCGATGTCTTTCGTTTTCGCCAGGCGCATCAGGTGAGCGGTGCACTCTCGCACCTGTGCCACACTGCCGGGCGCGGATGTAACATCTGGATGAAAAATGGTTTGAATGGAATCCATAATGACGACAGCCGGGTTCAACTGGCTGATCTGCTGCTCCAGCAAAAACAGATCAGTCTCTGCCAATACATACAACTGTGAACTATTCGCGCCAAGCCTCTCTGCCCGCAGCTTGATCTGTTTGGCTGATTCTTCACCGGAGATATACAGCACCGTATGGCCATTGCCCGCTAACTCCTGTGACGTCTGCAGAAGAAGCGTCGATTTTCCGATCCCAGGATCTCCTCCTACAAGCACAAGTGACCCTGGTACGACACCGCCCCCCAATACCCGGTTCAGCTCACTCATGTTTGTATCAAGGCGAGGTTCGTCCTCCCCAACGATAGTCGTAATGGAGACCATTTTAGATGAACCAGCTGAGAATCCACCATGACGAGCACCCACTGTCCCTGCTTTCGGCTTTTCTACTATTTCTTCCACCAGAGTGTTCCAACTGTTACAGCCCGGACATTTCCCCATCCATTTGGGCGACTCATATCCGCACTCTTGACATACATATTTCGATTTATATTTAGCCATTCCATTTCTCTTCTTTCTACCTCATAATTTCTCCTTCTCCATTGTGCAAAAAAAGCTCTCCTGAGTAAAGCATCGCTTTCCCAGGAGAGCCTGATTTATTTCTCTATCATCTAGTTCGATACCGATTCTCCGGCTTCCTGTGTGGTAAAGGTCAGATCATTGTCACACACATCGATCTTCACAACACTACCTTTTTGAATGTTACCGGTAAGCAGCTCTTCTGAGAGTCGATCTTCAATATGACGCTGAATCGCACGACGTAGCGGACGCGCACCAAATGCCGGATCAAATCCTGCTTTCGCCAGAAAACTCTTCGCCTCATCTGTCAGAACAAAGTCAATATCTTGCTCGTTCAGTCGCTTACGAAGTGATTCGGTCATAAGCAGCGCAATCTCTGTAATGTGCGTCTCTTCCAGTGAGTGGAACACGATCAGCTCATCGATCCGGTTGATAAACTCTGGACGGAAACTACGCTTCAACTCACCAAGAACACGATCTTTCATATCCTCGTAGTTTTTCGAGCTATTCGGTGTCGTAAAGCCGAGCGATGAGTTCTTCTTAATCATATCGGCCCCGACGTTCGATGTCATGATGATTACCGTATTGCGGAAGTCAACCGTACGTCCTTTCGAATCGGTCAGACGACCGTCTTCAAGCACTTGAAGCAAAATATTGAACACTTCTGGGTGCGCTTTTTCGATCTCATCGAGCAACACAACGGAATATGGCTTGCGGCGAACTTTTTCTGTCAGCTGGCCGCCTTCATCAAAACCGACATATCCCGGAGGCGCACCTACGAGGCGAGAGGTAGAATGTTTCTCCATGTACTCGGACATGTCGATGCGGATAATCGAATCTTCCGCTCCAAAAAGCGCTTCTGCTAACGCACGGGCAAGTTCGGTCTTCCCAACACCTGTCGGTCCAAGGAAAATGAAGGAGCCGATTGGGCGCCTCGGATCTTTTAGACCGGCACGAGCACGGCGGATCGCACGGGAGATCGATTTCACTGCATCTTCCTGTCCAATTACGCGCTCATGCAGAATTTCTTCCATTTTGAGAAGACGCTCGGTTTCTTCTTCTTTCAGCTTCACAACTGGGATCCCCGTCCAGCTCGCTACGATAGAGGCGATATCTTCCGGTGTGACTTCTGAGTCCGTCTGGCCCTGTTTTTCCTGCCATTCATTCTTCGTACGATCTAATTCTTCACGCAGCTTCTGCTCTTTATCACGCATAGAAGCAGCTTTTTCGAATTCCTGACTTTGAACGGCTGCGTCTTTTTCCTTGCGAACTTCTTCGAGCTTTTGTTCAAGCTCTTTGAGATTCGGTGGGATGGTATACGATTGCAGACGAACTTTGGATGCCGCTTCGTCAATTAAATCGATCGCTTTATCCGGCAGGAAACGATCAGAGATATAGCGGTCCGACAGCTGTACCGCCTGGCTGATCGCTTCATCAGTGATTTTTACACGATGATGTGCTTCATAGCGGTCACGCAGCCCGAACAAAATCTGTACCGCTTCTTCCGGTGATGGTTCATTCACTTGAATCGGTTGGAAGCGGCGTTCAAGCGCTGCATCTTTCTCGATATATTTGCGATATTCATCAAGCGTAGTCGCACCGATGCACTGCAGTTCTCCACGGGCGAGTGATGGTTTCAGAATGTTGGAAGCGTCAATCGCTCCTTCTGCTCCACCTGCTCCAATAAGTGTGTGCAACTCGTCAATAAAGAGGATGATATTACCTGCTTGGCGGATTTCATCCATGATCTTCTTGAGACGGTCTTCAAACTCCCCGCGATATTTTGTACCGGCGACAACCGTTCCCATATCAAGCGTCATGACACGCTTATTGCGAAGAGTTTCTGGGATTTCGTTGTTAATAATGCGTTGTGCCAAACCTTCGGCAACGGCTGTTTTCCCAACACCAGGCTCTCCGATCAGAACCGGATTGTTCTTCGTCCGACGGCTTAGCACTTGAATAACGCGCTCGATTTCTTTGGCCCGACCGATTACTGGATCAAGTCCGCCATCGCGGGCAACCGCTGTCAGGTCACGCGCCAGGCCATCAAGCGTCGGTGTATTTACAGCCGCATTGCTTGATGCCTGCTGGTGCGAAGACATCGCTTCACTGCTTCCTAGCAGTTGAAGAACCTGCTGGCGCGCCTTGTTCAGGCTCACTCCAAGGTTGTTCAGCACACGGGCTGCCACACCTTCTCCTTCACGAATCAGGCCAAGCAAAATATGCTCTGTACCTACATACGTATGGCCCAACTTACGCGCTTCATCCATCGAAAGCTCAATGACTTTCTTCGCGCGCGGTGTATAATTAATATTACTCGACTGTTCGCCGCCGCGCCCAATCAAGGACTCTACCTCGCCCTGAATTTTATCCAGACCAAGACCAAGTGCTTGCAACGCTTTTGCGGCAATGCCGTCTCCTTCACGAATCAGACCTAACAGAATGTGCTCAGTCCCGATGTTTTTATGACCCAGGCGAACCGCTTCTTCTTGCGCGAGAGCAAGGACTTTTTGTGCTCTTTCTGTAAAACGACCAAACATCATACACAGACACCTCCGTAGATTTCATATTATTCCATTGCAGATTGCAAACGTTCACGTATTAAGCGGGCCCTGCGTTCATCCCGCGAATCTGAATCGAGCTGTTGGCCCACATGCTGCTGTAGAAAACCAGGCTGGACCATAACCGTCAGCTCATTCATCACTGAAAGCGGAATATTGCGGATAATTCCCAGGTCAATACCAAGCCGCACATCTGAGAGTTTCTCAGCTGCTTCGTCAGATTCAATAATCCGGGCATTGGTCAGAACCCCGTATGAGCGGCAGAGCTGGTCTTCTAAAAGAAGACGTCGATTCTGCATCAAATACCTTCGAGCCGCACGCTCCTGTTCAATAATCTGATGGGCTACACTGGTCAAGTTCTCAATGATCTCTTCTTCGGACTGACCAAGCGTAATCTGGTTGGAAATCTGGAACAAGTTACCGGACGCATCGCTACCTTCCCCGTACAGCCCTCGCACAACCAGACCTACCTGTGCAATCGCGGACAGGATCCGGTTAATCTGATGAGTAAGCACAAGTCCAGGCAGATGCATCATGACAGATGCTCGGATGCCGGTTCCGACGTTTGTCGGGCAGCTCGTCAGGTAGCCCCGGCGCTCATCAAACGCAAAGTTCACGTGCTTCTCAAATATATCGTCCATCCGATCTGCAGCCTCCCATGCTTTCTGAAGCTGCAAACCTGAAAACAGGCATTGGATTCTAAGATGGTCTTCCTCATTCACCATGATGCTGAATGCCTCGTTCTCGCTGAGAAGCACAGCGCCCCCGCGTGACTCGGCCATCAAATTCGGACTGATCAAATGCTTCTCCATCAGCACACGCTTCTGCAGGCCGGTCAACTGATCCATTCGAATAAACTCGAATGGCCCCTGACGCTTACAATCTTCATCTTCCATTACCTGTCTGACAGCAGCGGTAATCTGCTCCAGCTGGCTGTCAGTCGCGAGAATCGGAAACGGATACTCCTGTATATTGCGAGCCAGGCGAACACGACTGCTAATTGCAATATCGGCATCTTCACCTTCCCCATTCATCCACTCACTTACCGCATTTGTTATAAAGTTCTGGAAAGACATGCGATTTCCCTCCTACAAATGTGCGATTTGCTGCTCAAGTTCGCGTATTCGATCACGCAATTGTGCTGCTCTCTCGAATTCTTCCTGTTCAATGCACATTCGAAGTTCATATTTCAGTTGATCGACTTCTTTTTTCAGTTTAATGGTACCGCCAGAACGCTCGGGAACTTTGCCACTGTGGCGGGTATTCCCATGCACCCGACGAAAAAGTGGATCGAGCCGCTCTGCGAATGCCTCATAGCAATCACTGCAGCCGAACCTTCCACTTTTACTAAACTGCGGATAAGTCATGCCGCATGTTTCACAGTGTAGTGACTTCTCTTGCTCGGTCTGCTGAAATGAAACCGCATTGCTTCCCTGTTGATTTAACAGACCGGAAAGTAAGTGATGAATCGAAAAATCATTCATTCCACCCGGGAACATATGACCCTTCTCCTGTGCGCACACTTCACAAATGTGAAGCTGCATTTTTTCACCATTGATAATTTGGGTGAAGTGAAGGGTTGCCGGCCGTTGATGACATTCCTGACAAATCATAGACGGCGTCCTCCTGACTGTATATATATTATAGAAAAAGCGCAGTAAGCATGTTTTTCAAAAGATCCGCTCGTATGCGGTCCCTAAGCGGCACAGGGACCACTGTTAACACACGTCCGGTAGCCGCTTTCATCAAACGCATCTCTTTAAGCGTAATAATCCGTTCTTCCATAAGTCTCACGATAATATTGTCGCAGGCAGCTGCTGTGATGCTTTCCCCAATGGTTTCAAGCAAAAGCTGATAAAAGAGCTGGTTATCCAAAATTTCAACTTTACGAATCCGGATATATCCTCCGCCTCCCCGCTTACTTTCTACCATGTATCCTTTCTCGACGGTAAATCGAGTGCTGATCACGTAATTAATCTGGGATGGCACACACTGGAACCTGTCAGCCAGCTCACCACGCTGGATCTCTACCGCACCATTGCCCTGCTGTAAAATCCGTTTCAAATGCTGTTCAATGATGTCGGATATGTTCCGCATGTCTGCACCTCCTCCTTATCGTTTTTATTGACTTTGACTTTCTTTGACTTTAATTATAATCATGCCGATCCTAAAATGCAAGTGGTCCATACCTCTGTATTCTCGACGGAAAATCACCTTTCTATTCTTGTATCCGGCTGATGTTATACAAAAAGAAAACGCCTCACCAGCCTGAGCCGTGGGCGTTCTGTTTGTCTTATTCCTTACCCGAAGCGTCCCGAGATGTAATCTTCTGTGCGCTTATCCTGCGGGTTTGTAAAAATCGTTTCGGTTTCATCGTACTCAACCATATCACCTAGGAGGAAGAATGCCGTGCGATCAGACACGCGTGCCGCCTGTTGCATGTTGTGCGTTACGATCACAATGGTGTATTTCTTTTTCAGCTCATACAGCAGCTCTTCCACTTTCTGTGTCGAGATTGGATCAAGTGCCGATGTCGGTTCATCCATCAGAACCACTTCTGGTTCTACCGCTAGCGTGCGTGCAATACACAAACGCTGCTGCTGACCGCCAGAGAGTCCCATTGCATTTTTATTGAGACGGTCTTTTACTTCATCCCAGAGACCGGCCTGCTCGAGGCAGCGCTCTACAATCTCATCTATCTTCTTTTTATCGCGGAAGCCATTGATACGCAATCCTGCAGCCACATTCTCATAAATTGACATGGTAGGGAATGGGTTCGGTTTCTGGAATACCATGCCGACCTGCTGACGTACGGTCACAGGATCACGGTCAGACGCATAAATATCCTGGCCTTCTAGCAGAATCTCTCCATCTACACGTGCGCCCTCGATCACTTCATGCATCCGATTAATCGCACGCAAGAACGTCGACTTTCCACAGCCGGACGGTCCAATAAAAGCTGTTACTTTATTTTTTTCCAGCGTCATATTGATATTTTTAATGGCGTGAAAATCCCCATACCATAGGTTCAAGTTCTTTGCTTCGATCATTGCGCTCCCACCTCGGTTTTTTATCGCTTCCGCGTAATCACACGCGCCGTTACGTTCAACAAAATCACCATCATAATAAGCGTCAGTGCGCCTGCCCATGCCTGCGCCTGCCACTCTGCATACGGCGAGATCGCATAATTGAATATAAGAACGGGCATAGACGCGATCGGTTGATTCAATGAATGACTCCAGTACATATTGCCGAACGCTGTAAACAGGAGCGGCGCTGTCTCGCCTGCCACACGCGCAATCGCAAGCATGACGCCGGTGATAATACCGCGCAGGGCCGTTGGCAAAATAATTTTCATAATGACGCGCCACTGTGGAATGCCGAGTGCAAGACCGGCTTCCCGCATGTGGTTCGGTACAAGCTTCAACATCTCTTCGGTTGTCCGCGTAACAGCCGGAATCATGATGAATGCCAGTGCCATACCACCCGCATAAGCGGAGAAACCGCCCATCATCAGGACAACAAGCCCATAAACGACAATCCCGACGACAATCGATGGAACACCGAGCATAATATCAGTTAAGAATGATACAAATTTTCCAAAGCGATTGCGTCCATACTCAGATAGGAAGATTCCAGCCATTAAACCAACTGGAATTCCGATGACAGACGCAAGACCAAGCAGAATAAATGTTCCAACGATACCATTGGCCATCCCGCCGCCGATCTCACCTGGAGGAGCCGGCAGCTCAGTGAAGAAGTCAAAATTAAGAGCGGATACCCCTTTAACCAGCACATATCCCAAAATGCTGAACAGAGGGGTAAGCGCGAGAATCATACTAATGATCGTCATCCCAACCATGATTTTACTTTGTGCCTGACGACGGCTGAGACGAGCGGTAGACTTCTCGAAACCTACGCCCTTACTGCTTTTTAATACACTCTCCATCGATTACTTCGCCTCCTGTACGCCCCGTGAAGTCGTCCACACGAGGAATTTCGCAAAAATGTTGACGAGCAGCGTAACCGCGAACAGGAGGAAGCCAATCTCAATGAGAGTAGATAAGTATAAGTTCGACGATGCTTCATTAAACTCGTTAGCGATGACGCTTGCCATTGTATAAGCAGGGTCAAATATAGAATCCGGAACTTCCGGCCGATTTCCGATAACCATAGTCACAGACATTGTTTCGCCAATTGCACGTCCTAACCCGATAATCATCGCACCGAGAATACCGGAACGAGAATAGGTGAGAACGGCTTTGCGAATCATTTCCCATTTGGTGGCCCCCAGTGCGAGCGCTGCTTCGCGCTGCGACTCCGGTACAACCATCAGCACCTCCCGCGAGATCGAAGCGATCGTCGGGATGATCATAATAGCTAGAATGACGCCCGCTGTAAAAATCCCTACCCCGAAGGACGGACCGCGGAAAAACGGAATGAAAGTGCCCAGTGTGTTAATAAACACAGGCGCTATATATTCGCGAATAATTGGAGATAAAACGAAAATGCCCCACAAACCGTATACAATCGACGGAATAGCCGCCAGAAGCTCAATCAAAAATCCAATCACATCGCGGAACCACTTTGGCGCGATTTCCACCAGGAAAATCGCAATTCCTACACTAATCGGTGTGGCAATCGCAAGGGCAAGGAGGGACGATACGATGGTGCCATAAATGAAAGGCCATGCCCCGAACTCTTCTGCCACTGGGTCCCATGCCTTGCTGAAAAGAAAGCTCGGGCCGTACTTGTCAATCGCAAAACTAGAACCGCGAAACATCTCCCACAGCATAATGCCCAGCATCGCAATGATGGAACAACCAAAAACATACGCAACCGCCTTAAACACCTGGTCTCCATATCGTCTCTTCAAGAGATACACTCCTCTTCCTTGAAAAAAGCGGCAAAAAACTCATCATGAGTTTTTTGCACGCTCTCCCCTGCTTTCTTTTTTTATTTCAGTACAGCTTCGCCGTTTACTTTTACTTTTTTCAGTGCTTCTACGCCTTTATCTTGCAGTTCTTTCGGCATCGGAGCGTAGTTCAGTTCACCTGCATATTTCTGGCCGTCTGTTACAGCCCATTTAAGCATGGTCAGCATTTTTTCTGCTTTTGCTTTGTCGAGTGTCAGGTTTTCCGGAACGAGTACCCATGTTGTACCTACGATCGGGTAGCTGTCTTTACCCGGCTGATTGCTCAGTTTCACTTTCAGATCTTCTGGAATGGTTGTCAGTGCGCCTTTCGCTGCCGATGTTACTGTTTCAAGCGTTGGAGCTACGAACTGACCATCTTTGTTTTTGATACTAGCTGCTGTCATGTTGTTCTGAATTACATACGCCAGCTCGACATAGCCGATTGAACCTGGTGTATTTTGCACTTGACCTGCTACGCCTTCATTACCTTTCGCCCCTGTACCTACGTTTGCCCATTTAACAGACTTACCTGTCTGCTCTTTCGTCCATTTTGCTGGCACAGCTGCGTTTAAATATGTTGTTACGATATGTGTAGTACCGGAGCCGTCAGAACGGTGTACCGGGAAGATATCAGTTGCTGGAAGTGCTACGCCTTTATTGTCCGCAGCAATTTTCGGATCGTTCCATTTTTTGATCTTGCCATTATAGATGTCTGCAATGTTTTCTGGAGTCAGCTTCAGGTTTTTCACACCTTCAAGGTTGTACGCAATGGCTACACCACCAAGTGTTACCGGAATGTGAAGCACATTACCGCCTGCTGCTTTCAGCTCATCGTCTTTCATCGGAGCATCAGAAGCTGCGAAGTCAACGGTTTTAGCAGTCAGCTGTTTGATCCCGCCGCCAGAACCAATGGATTGATAGTTTACTTTTACATCCGCATGCTCTTTGGAATATTCACTGAACATTTTAGAGAACAACGGATTTACAAATGTAGAACCTGCTCCATTCAAGAGTCCAGTGTCTCCGCTAGCTGCTTTCTCACTACCTGGTTTCGCCGTATCTTTATTTGTTGTAAGATCGTTATTGCTAGAACCACAGCCAGTAAGAGCTGTCATGATCATACCTGTAGCTGCTAATACCCCTAATTTTTTTAACACTGCAAGAATCCCCCTTAGTAGTTTTAGTAGATGAGCTCTACTAGTTTTTTTGGTGTCTCGCTCGAGATTCATAGTAAAGCACTTGAGGGGGTGGAACAAGGCATTTAACTCTATCTTTAATCTATCTTTACAAAGCGTTTACATAGTAAATAAATACAGGAAATATATGTTTTTCACAAGCAAAAAACCCTTATTTCTAAGGGCTTACGTTTTTTGTAAATTTTTAATTAAGACTCGATTATACAATCCTATATTTTAAAAATATGTATAGCATCACGAAGTTCTTCAGCCGTTTTCGCAAGAACAGTAGAAGCCGATACTATTTCTTCAATGGAAGCATTTTGTTCTTCAACAGAAGCTGCTATATTTTGTGTACTTTCTGCTGATACCTCAGATATTTGAGCAATATCGCCCATCATTTGAACCATCGTTTGAGAACTAGTGTTTACTTGCTCGATTACAGAAGTAACCTGTTGAGAATGAGTATATACTTTCTCGATAGAACTCGAGATACCTCGGAAAGCTTCTCCCGTTTGATCAACAAGCGTAAGGCCTTCTTGCACGGCGGTAAGGCCCTCTTGCATGGCCTGAATGGCTCTATGTGATTCGTTTTGAATATCACAAATGAGCGTTTGAATACTTTCTGCTGAATGGTTAGACTCTTCGGCTAATTTACGAACTTCATCTGCTACGACAGAAAATCCTTTTCCATGTTCTCCTGCCCTGGCTGCCTCAATCGCGGCATTCAATGCTAACAGGTTTGTCTGGTTTGCAATCTGTGTAATGAATTCGATAAATTTCCCGATTTCGTTTGACTTTTGGCCAAGTGATTCAATAACAGTAGCCGTAGTCTGAACCTTTTCTTGAACCACATTCATTTGTTTGGTTGTATGACTCACTACTTCATTTCCCTGAAGAGCTTGCTCTGTTGCCACACTTGAACAATCCGCAACGGTTTGAATGCTACATACGGCTTGTTCCATCCCTTTAGAGTTTTCTTCTACTACCTTTGTGGATTGCACAACAGTTGCCACCTGCTTATCGGAACCAGAAGAAACTTCCTGCATGGCAAGCGAGATCTGCTCCGTAGCTTTGCTTGCATGTTCTACATTTGCAGACATTTCTTCCGTCATAGCTGATACTTGTTCAGCATTTTGGGACACTTTATACACAATCACACGCAGCCTGTCACTCATTTTATTAAAGTCATCCGCTAAATCCTTAATTTCATCTTTGGTTTTGACGACAATCCTTTCTCCGGTTAAATCCCCCTCAGCAATCCGGCGTAGCTGTATCGCTATTTGCTTAATAGGATTAGAAATCATACGTGAGATCAGAATGCTTATGATAATACCTAATATTACCGCGCATATGCTCAATGTAATGACCAGCGTCTTGCCTGAGTGATATAAATTAACCGCTATATTGGTAGCAAGATCCGCCCCTTTGCTGTTTACATCTGCTAATTCCTCTAGCTTTTGATTTGCCTCATCAAAATAGGGCCGCGAAGACTTTATAATGGAATTCACTTCAGTCAACTTATTCTCGTGGGCATCCTCAATAAGTGCGGAAAGAGTATTGAAGTAAATCACTTCTTTTTCTTTTAAACTATCATATCAGGCCTGTTGATTAACCAATTTTAGACAAACTACTCCCCTGTATGAGTAGAGATCGACTTATTATTGTATGAATTGCAATCATCCATTCGGCCTGAAGGCTCTCAAACCGTAAAAGACGTGCAAACTGAATAAAAGATAGCATAGCGAAACGTGAAACCATCGGTTTCGCCTTCTCATAGATCCACTTTATCAAAACATAGGTAATTAAAGCCGTATACAATTGACCGTATACAGCATTTTTAGTGGTACCAAACAATACAGGTACATTTACGTGTTGCTTAATCCAGCGGAAAAACGTTTCGATTTGCCATCTGGCTTTATAAATCTCCGCAATTTTTTCGGCAGATAGGTCTCTTCGATCCGTTACGACTCGAATCTCATTCCCTTCATCATCTGTAAAAAATATAACACGATGCCGCTCTTGAGAACGACACTGAGAAGTGCCGAGATAGCACGTACTGTCTTTGATTACAGAGGATGCAGTAGAGGAGCAGCGTCGAAGAGAT
>NZ_AP017312.1:232500-287500 GCF_002355375.1 Aneurinibacillus soli
GGATTCATTACCATATCCAGATAACGTTTACGGTAGCGAATTTCCACGTCTTTGAGTCCATGGAATTTTTCTGGAAGCGGACGAAGCGATTTGCTCAGAAGGGTCACTTCGTGGGCTTTCACGCTTGTCTCACCTGTTTTTGTTTTAAACACGACACCTTTAAGACCAATCCAGTCACCGATATCGCACATTTTGTACATTTCATATACATCTTCGCCAACCTGATCCTGACGTACATAGATCTGTATACGGCCAGACTGGTCCTGCAGATGGGCAAAACCGGCTTTTCCCTGCCCGCGTTTCGCCATCATACGACCAGCAATCACCACTTCATTCGTCTGCTCAGCCAGCACTTCCTTGTCCACTTCTGCAAACTTATCCAGTACTTCCTTCGCAGTATACGTACGCTCGAACTTTTTACCGAACGGATCAAACCCTTTTTCACGCAATGTTGCCAGCTTCTCGCGTCGCACAACTTCTTGTTCACTTAGTTCTTCCAAACGAGACATGATTACGTTCAACTCCTTACAAACCTTTTACTATTCATGATAGCCCAAAACTGGGCAAAAGCTCCCACGAAAATCGAAGGAGCTCATAAAAAATTCGTATTACTGTACTTTAATGTCGATGATCTCGTAGCGAACTGTGCCTGCTGGTACAGCTACATCAACAGTAGAGCCTTTTGCCTTGCCGAGAAGTGACATACCTACCGGAGACTCATTGGAGATTTTATTGTTAATCGGGTCAGATTCAGCCGAACCCACGATTGTAAATTCCATTTCATCACCATACTCAAGGTCTTTCACGATAACGGTAGAACCTACATATACAACGCCCGAATCAAGCTCATCCCCGGAAATCACGCGCGCGTTGCGCAACATTTTTTCAAGCGTAATGATACGACCTTCGATAAAAGCTTGTTCGTTCTTTGCTTCTTCGTACTCCGAGTTCTCGGATAAGTCACCATAGCTGATCGCTTCTTTAATACGCTGAGCAACTTCGCGACGTTTTACCGATTTAAGCTCTTCAAGCTCATCTTCTAATTTTCTTAAACCCTCGGCGGTTAAAATGACTTCTTTTTCGGCCATTTTCCTGTTCCCCCTATTCATCTTCTATGTCCAATTTATCGTAGAGTGTATGATGAAACCATATTTTTTATGCAAAACATATATGAAACTGCCAGTGATTCACTGGCAGTTTCGCAGCAGATATTAAGGTATTATATGGTAGGCTACTATCGTTGTCAAACCTACGCCAGACTTGCTTGCTGCCGTGCTTCCCACTCTGCTGTTTTGCCTTCGACGCGCTCTAAATAGGACAGCAATAACTTCGCCATGCCGTCTCGTGTTTCCTGCACGTTGACTTCATCGCGAATTTGAGCGGACGCAGGCAGTCCTTTCAGATACCAGGCTGCATGCTTGCGCATTTCTAACACAGCAACTTTCTCACCTTTTACTTTAATCAGGCGATCAAGATGCAGAAGTGCGATCTCGACTTTCTCACGCGGAGTCGGATCAGGCGGAAGTTCCCCTTTTGTGAGGTATTCAATCGTCCGATACAGCATCCACGGATTGCCGAGCGCTGCACGACCGATCATAACGCCATCACAGCCTGTCTCCTCGATCATCCGCTTCGCATCTTCCGGAGATGCAACGTCACCATTCCCGATTACCGGAATGTTTACCGCTTCCTTCGCCTGACGGATGTAGCTCCAGTCCGCCTTGCCCTGATACATCTGTACACGTGTACGCCCATGCACCGCAATCGCAGCACCGCCTGCGCGCTCCACTGCTTTTGCATTTTCTACAACATAAATATGGTCGTCATCCCAGCCGATGCGCATTTTTACCGTAACCGGCTTAGATACGCTCTCGACAACAGCTCCCACCATTTCTTCAATCTTATTCGGATCGAGCAGAAGACGCGCACCTGCGTCACAGCTTACGATCTTCGGCACGGGGCAACCCATGTTAATATCAATAATATCGGCATTCGTATGCAAGTCGACGTGCTGTGCCGCCTGAACGAGCGTTTCTTTGTCTCCACCAAAAATCTGTAGGCTTAACGGCTTCTCGCGGTCGTCTACATACAGCATATCCATCGTTTTCTTATTGCCGTGGACAATGCCCTTATCACTAACCATCTCTGCACAGACCAGACCTGTTCCGAATTCTTTCGCAATCAGGCGAAACGCCGGGTTGCAAACCCCGGCCATCGGAGCAAGCACAACGTTGTTCTTTAACTCGACATTTCCGATTTTCAGGTTAGCCATATTTCACCTTCCACGTAAATCTTTTGCTGCGTTCTGCACGCAAGTATTCACTATTGTATCATACGTGTCTACTTCCAGCAAAACGATTTACTGCGGCGTACACCGTCTGTATGTTCCAGATTGGAAAGCAGCTCCTCTATCAGTACATTCACCCTTGCCGGCATCGGAATAACCTGATGCGGCACAAGCTCTGCAAGCGGCACAAGCACAAAGGCACGTTCGGCCATCCGTGGATGGGGAATACAAAGAGCTTCTGTGTCCTCCTGCTGCTCCCCATATAGCAGAATATCAATGTCCACTGTGCGCGGACCCCAGCGAATGTCTCGCGTTCGACCTAACTGTTGCTCAATTCGCTGTGTCTCTTCCAAAAGTGCTTGCGGTGGGAGTATTACATCTGCTTCCAGCACAAGATTATAAAACACATCTTGTTCCACATACCCGACCGGATCTGTTTCGTACAGAGATGAACTTCTGAGCACCTGTATCCCGCTCACTGCGTCCAGCAGACGGACCGCTTCCTGAAGAGTTCCTTCCTTGTCTCCCATATTCGAGCCAAGCCCGAAAAACACCCGTGTTTCCCCTGTCATTCTATGTACGCTCCCGCTTGATTTCCACAGCTACGGATTGATAATGTCCAGGAATCGGCGGGTCCGGTTTCACAACGCGAACGAGTACCTCTACGATTCTTGCATGCTCAGTGAGCAGACGGGTCGCAATCCGTTCAGCTATCGCTTCGATCAACGCATAGCGTTCGTCCTCCACAACCTGCTTCGTGGTTGTATATACATGCGCATAATTCACCGTATCATTTAGAGTGTCACTTCGTCCGGCATAAGACAAATCACAGGACAATTCCAAATCAACATAAAAACGCTGTCCGAGCTTATTTTCTTCGGGAAACACTCCATGATAGCCCCAAAATTCCATACGGTTAAACAAAATTTTATCCATGCTTACTCACGTCCTCTTTCCTGGCGCCAGCCGTACAGCATCGCGTCCATCATCCGGCAGATGCGCACCGTCTCCTTCACATCATGGACACGGACGATGTGGCAGCCACGCTCTACACCAAGTGCTACTGTTGCCCCGGTTCCTTCCACTCGCTCCGTTACCGGAACTCCACCAAGCGCTTCGCCAATAAATCGCTTGCGCGATGTAGCAAGCAGAACCGGGTATCCCAATTCGACAAGTCGATCTAGATGATACATCATCTCCAAATTCTGCTCGTACGTTTTAGCAAATCCGATTCCGGGGTCGAGAATAATATGTTGATCTTTCACGCCTGCCTGTTTTGCCCGCTCTATACAGTCCCGCATATCGTTCAGCATATCGTCCACGAAACAGTCATAGTTCATATTATCTCGGTTGTGCATTAAGATAACCGGAACGTCCGCTTCTGCCATTACACGCGGCATGGCAGGATCAGCTTTACTTCCCCACACATCATTAATAATCGTCGCTCCTGCCTGTACAGCTTGCCTGGCCACTTCTGCCTTATATGTATCAATTGAGAGGGGAGCATCCACTTCACGCGTCAAAGCTTCAATCACCGGGATCACGCGGGACAGCTCCTCATCAAGTCCAACCGGCTCATGCCCAGGCCGCGTAGATTCACCCCCAATATCGATGATGTCCGCTCCATCCGCCACCATCTGACGCGCATGCTCAAGCGCTCTGTCGATCTGATTATAGTTCCCCCCATCCGAAAACGAATCAGGAGTCACGTTTAAAATCCCCATAACAAGCGTCCGTTCACCTAGTGGCAGTTCATATTTCCCTGCCCGCAGCGGTTCGTGTACCATCTGTATTCCTCCTGTCTGCTTTCTTATCTAGATGCTTGCCCGATACAGCTCTAGCAGACGTTTTGTTAGCGTTCCTATTGTACCCGTCCCGATCTGTTTCTCATTCACAGCCCGAATCGGTACAATCTCAAGCATGGCATTCGTAATAAACACTTCATCCGCCACCATCAGCTGATCGAGATAATAAAAACCCTCGTGTACTTCAATACCGTTCGCTTCGGCGAGTTCGAGCACGAATTCCCGACGTGTTCCCGGAAGAATCCCCGTGTTCACATGCGGGGTGTAGAGTACGGAATCCGACACAAAAAACACATTCGAGACGATTCCTTCCGCCACACATGTGTTTTCCGTCAGGAACAACCCCTCCACATCCGGGTCATTTCCAATTTCCATTTTACCAAATCGATTATTCATATAATGGTGCGATTTAAAACGCCATTCTCCCTCTGGTGTATTGCGCGGACGCTTGAGAACCTGGAGCCGTTTACCTGTCTCATACAGCGAAGCCGGAAACGCTGCTAGTGGCTTCACAAAAATCAGCCAGCGTGGGTTCTCATACACCCCGGCATACGGGCCCAATCCCTCATCCCCTGCTGTCAGGTCCACACGCACATACGCATCTTCTAGATCGTTTTCATTAAGCGTCTGGAGAATCGCAAAGCGAAGCTCTTCTCGCGTCATCGTCACACGGATTCCAAGCTCACCTGCTGCCTCGCACAGACGGCGATAATGCTTGTCCAAAAGAGCAATATGACCATTATATACTCGCATCGTTTCAAACAGGCCAAGTCCATAAAGAAAGCCGTGATCAAACGGCGAGATCACAGCCTGTGTTGCATTGATTAGTTGACCGTCAAGAAAAACCTTCATGCCCGGATCAACACTCCTTTTTATCTACTTTTGTACGGGCGCATAGCGAGCAAGAAAATTGCGTAGCATCTGCTTCCCGTGTTCCGTCATAATGGATTCAGGGTGAAATTGTACGCCTTCAATCGCCAATTCGCGATGGCGCAGACCCATAATTTCTCCCTCCGCTGTCTCTGCTGTAACTTCCAGACAGTCCGGCAAAGATTCTCGCTCTACGATGAGCGAGTGGTAGCGCGTTGCCTTAAACGGCGATGGCAGGCCCTCGAATACCCCTTGATTATGGTGATACATATCCGATGTTTTGCCATGCATTAAACGCTCAGCTCGAATCACATTGCCCCCGAATACTTGCGCAATGGATTGATGACCAAGACACACACCAAAAATCGGAATGGTACCAGCAAAGCGCTCAATCGCTTCTAAGCTAATCCCCGCTTCATTTGGCGTGCACGGTCCTGGTGAGATCATTAAATACGAAGGGGCTAACTCCGCAATCTCGTCGCACGTAATTTTGTCATTGCGTACAACCCGTAATTCTTCCCCCATCTCACCCAGATACTGCACCAGATTATACGTAAAGGAATCGTAATTATCAATCATCAAAATCATGCTCAACTCTCCTCTCTCAAACTCGTCTCAACTGGTCTTCAGTCAGCGCAAGTGCCTTCCAGACAGCTTCCGCCTTCTTTAATGATTCATAATACTCTGCTTTTGGGGTGGAGTCAATGACAATCCCTGCCCCTGCCTGTACATGCGCCTGACCGTCTTTGAGAATCATCGTGCGAATGATAATATTACACACCGCATCCCCGTCAAACCCAAGCAGACACATCGAACCTGTGTACGGTCCACGTGTGACCTTCTCTAGCTCTTCAATGATCTCCATTGTCCGTACTTTCGGTGCCCCGGTAATCGTTCCACCTGGAAACGTGGCAACAATCGCATCATACATGTCCTTATCCTCTGCAAGCTCACCGACTACGTTCGAGACAATATGCATCACGTGCGAATACTTCTCGACTACCATCAGTTCATCTACATGCACCGAACCGTAGCGGCTGACACGACCAAGGTCGTTACGTTCCAGATCAACGAGCATGATGTGCTCTGCTACTTCTTTCTCACTACCGAGCATCTCCTGCACAAGCGCCTCGTCTTCCACGTCATCCTTCCCACGCCGACGCGTGCCTGCGATTGGGCGCGTACTCAGCTTGCCACCCTTCACCTGCACAAGAAGTTCAGGAGATGCAGATACGAGCTGGAATTCCGGGAAGCGTAGAAGTCCCATGTATGGAGATGGATTAACCTGACGCAGCACCTCATAGATCGCCTCGGCATCTGCATCGGTTGTACGTGTCTGACGCACAGACAGGTTGACCTGGAATACATCACCTGCTCCGATATATTGCTGCACACGGCGCACAGCTTCCTCGAACTCTGTTTGATCAAACGATGTTACTACAGGTAGCGTCGATACCTCTCCTTCCGCTTTGCTCATATACGGTTTGATGTCTAGCGTATATAGTAGCTCCACCATCATCTTTAGCCACTTCGTCCCCGCTTCCACCGTTTTAATTTGTGCAGCAGGTCCAACATGCACAATCACATAAATTTCTCGAGTGACATGATCAAAGGCGTATACTTCTTCTGCCATCATCAGGTATACATCAGGTAACTTGAGATCGTCCTGTGCACTGCGCGGCAGTTTCTCATAATAACGCCCCATATCATAACTCAAGTACCCAACTGCACCGCCATACCAATCCGGCAGTCCGGCATGTGCCGCTTCTGCGGCAGACGGTGACTGTTCGTGGCACATCCAGCGTCTCACAACAGCAAGTGGATCTGCAAGTGTCGTAATCGTTTGTCCATTATAGCAGGCTTGGCCATCTTTATATGTAAGAGTAGCAACCGGATTCGCTCCTACATACGTATAGCGTCCACTTCGTCCACTCTCGATGATAAAGGCATATTCACTCTGTTCTCGCAGCTTCCGATACAACTGCCACGGATCTTCTCTGCCCCACGTCTTCTTATCCCAAAGTGGCACACGATCATACTCGTTAAGCTGCTGACGGCTCCACGGGTTCGTCTCTGTCACATTCATCATCCTGTTCTCTCGCATTTAAAAACCCCTGCCGACATTCCGACAGAGGTTGGTCTTTCTTTATTATACGTATTATTCGTCGAATTGATAAAGAGGGGTACTTAAATACCGTTCACCATTGCTCGGAATAATGACCACAATGTTTTTGCCTGGGCCGAGTTCTTTCGCCAGCTTTTTCGCCGCATAAATCGCTGCCCCGGAAGAGATACCACCAAGAATCCCTTCTTTCTTAGCTACTGCACGAGATGTCTCGAACGCATCGTCGTTTTCTACCTTGATGATTTCATCGTACACTTCCGTATTCAGTGTATCCGGAACAAATCCAGCCCCAATGCCCTGAATTTTATGCGGTCCTGGTCTGCCGCCAGACAGTACGGGAGACGCAGCCGGTTCTACCGCTACAATGCGAACATTCGGGTACTTCTCTTTCAGCACTTCCCCAACGCCTGTGATTGTACCACCTGTACCAACACCGGAGATGAACCCATCGATACCGCCAAGTTCTTCACCCTGTTCCAACAATTCACGTGCGGTTGTCTCGCGATGGATCTGTGGGTTTGCCGGATTTTTGAACTGTTGCGGCAAGAAATAAGAAGGATCTTCCTTCACTAGCTCTTCTGCCTTACGAATGGCGCCTCCCATTCCTTCAGCCCCTGGTGTAAGTACCAGCTCCGCACCGTATGCACGCAGCAAGTTGCGGCGCTCGATGCTCATCGTATCCGGCATGACAAGCACAGCACGATAGCCTTTTGCCGCCGCTACCATCGCCAGACCGATTCCCGTGTTCCCACTTGTCGGCTCAATAATCGTCATGCCTTCTTTCAGTACTCCGTCCTTCTCAGCTGCTTCGATCATAGCTAGCGCAATTCGATCTTTCACACTGCTACCCGGATTAAAAAATTCAAGCTTCAAATAAATATTCGCTTCCCCTTCTTCTACAACCCGGTTCAATTTCACTAATGGTGTATATCCAATTAAATCTGTAATTGATTGAGCTACTCGCATCTGATTTCCCCCTCGTTAATCCCTACTAAGGTAATCGGTTTTATAAAATATTATATAGCTAATGACCTAAATCGTCAATGCAGGTTTACAAAGTTGCACGAATATTTTCTAAATGTTTCCTATCGAGATGGTACACTTCATTGCAGAATTGGCAGGTCATCTCTGCTTCACCCTGCTCTTCGATAATTGAGTCCAGCTCTTCTTTCCCCAGACTGATCAGCGCACGATCGATGCGGTCAATGGAACAATGACAGTTAAAATACACCTGATGCATATCAAGCAGCACGAAATCTTCCCCGAGCACTTCCCTAAGCATGTCTTCCGGTGTTAGTCCTTCATCAATCATGGTAGAAACCGGACGAATGCCAGAAAGAGAACGTTCCAGCTTCTCAATAATATGATCCGGCGTGTTCGGCAACAATTGAACAATGAAGCCTCCTGCCGCACGGATCGTATTATCTGGATTCACTAGTACTCCAACCCCAACCGCAGACGGCACCTGCTCAGAAACAGTCAGGTAGTAGGTAAAGTCTTCTCCAAGCTCACCAGACACAATCGGACTTGTTCCCTGATATGGTTCTTTCAAGCCAAGGTCTTTCGTTACCGTAATACTTCCCTCTGTTCCGACAGCCCGGCGCACATCAAGTTTTCCCTGCTCATTCAGCTCCATAAAATGAACATGCGGATTGCTAACATAACCGCGCACTTCTCCGGTCGCATTCGCATCGGCCACAATTTGCCCAACTGGACCACCACCGCGCACAATGACAGTAAGACGTTCTTCTCCTTTCAACATCGCACCAATCATGGTCGCGAATGATAACGTTCTCCCTACTGCTGCACTTACAATGGGCCATGTATCCAATCGGCGTTGTATCTCACTGACAGCTTCCGTTGTGCGAACGGCAAATACACGCACATGCCCGTCATACGCCATCCCACGTACTAAGTAGTCATTCATTTCTGTATCGTCCTTTCTTCGTTCGAAATCCATACATTTATTGTACCACAATTAGTTTGCAAGCAAAAAAGCGGGAGCTGACCATCTGGCCGATCCCCCGCTTTTTGTTATTTTCTGTTGCGATCATAAATGAGACGCAATCCCTTGACCGTCAGCCACGGATCAACTTCATCAATCTGGCTGGATTCACTGCCGATCAATTCCGCCAGCCCACCTGTCGCAATCACCTTTGGCTCAACCGGCCATTCTGCTTTCATACGGCGTACCAGCTCATCCACCTGGCCAACGAATCCGTAAATAATTCCGGACTGCATCGCATGAATGGTATTGCGCCCAACTACACTCGGCGGCTTCACAAGCTCGATACGCGGCAGCTTGGCTGCCCGACTGTACAGTGCCTCTGTAGAGATGCCAATCCCCGGTGCGATCGCCCCACCGTGATAACCGCCCTCCTCATCAATCCAACAGAATGTCGTCGCGGTGCCAAAATCCACAATAATCAGCGGTGTACCATAGTAATGAATGCCTGCAACTGCATTTACAATTCGGTCTGCGCCAATTTCGCGCGGGTTATCCGCTTTAATATTTAATCCGGTTTTAAGCCCCGGACCGATTACCATCGGCTTCACATGAAAATATTTTTGGCACATTTTCTCAAGCGGGAACATAAGCGGCGGCACGACAGATGAAATAATGGCTCCCTCAATCTGGTCAAAGGTCAGCCCGCTGTCTGCGAACAAATTTTTGATCAGCATGCCGAATTCATCCGCTGTTTTACTGCGATCACTGCTGATGCGCCAGTTATGCTTGAGTTCATCTCCTTCATATACACCGAGTACGATGTTCGTATTCCCTACGTCAATGACAAACAGCATGTTTCTCCCCCGTTTATCTTTTTCTCTCGTTCAAATCCAGGCTGATATCAAGTGCTGAAACCGAATGTGTCAAGCTCCCTATCGAGATCACATCGACACCGGTGGCAGCAATGCCTGCTACCGTATCAAGATTCACTCCGCCAGATGCTTCCACAATCATGCGCCCGTCTACACGACGCACCGCTTCAGCCATCGTTTCGTTATCCATGTTATCGAGCATAATAATATCCGGCTTCGCGGCTATCGCTTCTTCCAACTGTTCAAGTGATTCCACTTCCACTTCAATGCGCATGGTATGCGAAATCGCCTCCCGCGCACGTTGAACCGCTGCCGTAATCCCGCCTGCTCCTTTGATATGGTTATCCTTAATCATGACCGCATCAAACAGGCCGATGCGATGATTATGGCCACCACCAACTACAACCGCATATTTCTCTAGCATCCGCAAGCCTGGTGTTGTCTTACGTGTATCGACAATGCGGACATGCGCACTTGTTGTCCGTGCTTTCTGTACGTACGTGTGCGTTTCTGTCGCAATGCCAGACAGGCGTTGCAGCAGATTAAGCGCCAGCCGTTCCCCACTCAGAATGCTCTGTGTGCTACCCTCTACTTCGGCAATGACGACCCCTTTCTCAACACATGTCCCTTCCTCCACTTTTTTCGTGAACGTAAGGGACGGATCGAGATTGGCAAATACGTGAGTCGCCACATCAAGCCCTGCGATCACACCCGCCTGCTTCGTATATAAGATGCCTGTCCCAACTGAATCCTGCGGAATGGTCGCCTGACTTGTAATGTCACCAAATCCGATATCTTCGGAAAGCCACATCTCAATCTGCTGATCCAGCAGTTTTTCATTCATCTTCATTCGTATTTCGCTCCTCTAACACACCATCTTCAATCGACTGCACAATATGCTTGCGCCAGACAATGTCATCCCGCTTCGCGAAATCTTCGCGGTAATGACCGCCCCGACTCTCTTCTCTAAGCAGTGCCGCATTCGCTACCAGGCAGCTGCATGTCAGCAAGTTCAAGTACTCAATATCTTCTGGTCGGTCAAGTTTATAACGGAACGCCTTCACGAAGCGTTCAAGCTCTCGCACCGCTTTCGTCAGGCCCTTCTCGTGACGCTTCAGCCCAACATGCGTAAGCATAAGCTTCTGCAAGCGCAGCTTACGTTCGATTACCGTGTCGCTGTTCATCGTCTGTTGACGCATCAAAGAGAACGAAATCGCTGGCACTTCTTCTCCAAGCGGTTCCATCCCTTTTACACATTCCGAAATGCGGCGACCAAAGATGAGTGCCTCTGTCAGGGAATTACTTGCCAAACGATTGGCTCCATGCACACCCGTACAGGACACTTCCCCGCACGCAAACAGGCGCTTCGTTGCCGTTTCCCCGTTCACATCTGTTTTGATGCCACCCATAATGTAGTGGGCCGCTGGTGC
Source organism: Aneurinibacillus soli (assembly GCF_002355375.1). GTDB lineage: Bacteria > Bacillota > Bacilli > Aneurinibacillales > Aneurinibacillaceae > Aneurinibacillus > Aneurinibacillus soli. Next base: position 243,838 of record NZ_AP017312.1, read on the forward strand.
TACTGGAATCCAGTCTGTTACCATGTCGAGACCGTAGCGCAGGCATACTTTATAAATGGTCGGGAAGCGATGCTTGATCAATTCCTCCGATTCATGGGTAATATCAAGATAAACGAACGTTGATCCCGTTGCTTCCATCTCGGATACAATCGCACGTGCTACGACATCACGCGGCGCCAGTTCTTTCTGCGGATGATACTTATCCATAAAGCGTTCGCCATTAATGTTACGCAGGACAGCTCCTTCACCACGTACGGCTTCTGAGATAAGGAACCGTGGTGCCCCCGGATAAAATAGTGCCGTCGGATGGAATTGAATGAACTCTACATCCTTAATATACGCACCCGCACGGTAAGCCATCGCCATACCATCTCCGGTCGCAATCTCAGGATTTGTCGTATAACGGTACAATTGGCCCGCTCCACCTGTTGCCAGAACCGTCGCGTTCGCCCGAATGTATACCGTCTCTCCTTCCGATGTCCGGACAAGTGCTCCGATACATTCACCTTGATTGGTTACCAGATCTAATGTGAAATGATCCTCGAGAATTTTGATCCGCTCATTTTCTAGCACACGTGCAGACAGAGCACGGACAATTTCCGCCCCGGTTGCGTCTCCCTGCGCATGCAGAATGCGGCGCTGGCTGTGCGCGCCTTCTTTTGTCAGAGCGAATGCTCCGTCTTCTTCATCAAACTTCGTACCATAGTTAATCAGGTCGACAATACATGAAGGGCCTTCATTCACGAGCACTTCAACAGCTTCATTCGAGCAAATACCCGCCCCAGCGATCAGGGTGTCTTGGCGGTGCAGTTCCGGCGAATCCGTTTCTGCCGTTACAGCTGCAATCCCCCCCTGTGCATATCGAGTATTGCTCTGGGTGAGTGCTGTCTTACTGATCAGCGTGACATTTTTCTGCTCACTGATTTTGAGTGCTGTATACAATCCGGCAATCCCGGAACCAATAACAAGTACATCTGTCGTGTATGTGGTAAGCTCACCTAATTTAAAATCAAGGACATACCTAGGTACCATTTCTTGCTACCTTCTTTCTCCACTGTTTCCTGTCCGTATCGTACGCATGTTTTCTCTATGGTGTCTGACTTATTGAACGGCTTCAACCGACAACATCCGCTCAAGGGATGTACGTGCCTTATCCGCGATTTCTTCCGGCACATAAATTTGCGGCTGCATGGTTTCGAGGCAGTCTGCCACTTTTTTGAGATTATTTACTTTCATGTTCGGGCACACCAAATATTTGGATGCAAAAATAAATTCCTTATCCGGGCTGTCAAGGCGTAGCTTATAGCCGACACCATCTTCTGTCCCAACGATGAACTTCTTGTGATTCGATTCACGACAATATTTAAGAATACCGGTTGTGCTACCCACAAAGTCTCCTAATGCGACAACTTCTGGTCGGCATTCGGGATGAACAACGAACTGAGCGTCTGGATGTTCGTCTTTCAGCGCCTGCACATCCGCAACGGTTAGCTGATCATGCGTATTGCAATAGCCCTCCCAGATAATCATGTTCTTATCAGTAAACTGAGATACCCAGTTGCCGAGATTTTTATCAGGAACCCAGATGATTTCTTCTGCATCAATGGATTCAATTACGTTTTTCGCATTGGACGATGTACAGCAAATGTCTGTCTCTGCTTTCACGTCTGCGGATGTATTAATATAAGCGACAACTTTGGCATTCGGATGCTGAGCTTTCAGCTTACGTAAGCCCCCTACGTTTACCATGTCCGCCATCGGACAGCCTGCCCGTTCATCCGGGATGAGAACAGTCTTGTCCATATTCAAAATTTTCGCACTCTCCCCCATAAAGTGAACGCCACAGAATACAATTACATCTGCATCTGTCGTCGCCGCTTTCTGAGCAAGACCGAAGGAATCGCCGAGAAAATCTGCAATTTCCTGAATTTCTGGACGCTGGTAATAATGCGCAAGAATAATAGCATTTCTTTCTTTTTTAAGACGCATAATCTTATCCCGCAGCTCCTGATTCCGCTGCTCTTTTTTCGCTAAAGCTAACGCTTCCATTTTCGAGTAAACCTCCCGTAAAATGCCTTATGCGCTCATTGGCGCAACACAGGTAGAATAGTTGTATCATACCTTTAATCAGAAAAATTGTACAGCGGCAAGCCCTGTACAAGAAAAAACCTCCCTAAATCGGGAGGTTTTTTTCCATTACACGCTCGGTTTGTCGTTATTCTCGCTATCAATGCCTGGATACGGAGCGGCTTCATCAGCCTTACCTGTAATCTGAACTTTCACATCACCAGACGTTACTTCTTTCACGCCACCAACTTTAGTCGTCAGCGTACCCGTCTCAATGATGCTCTTGATCTGTTCTGCATTGAGTGTTTCGACTTCAAGAAGAGCCTGCGCTATTCCTTCCAGTTTATCCATATGCTCAGTCAGCAGTTCCGCACAACGCTGATGGCAATCGCGGATGATCGTCTGGATTTCCTGGTCGATCTGACGCGCTGTCTCATCACTATAGTTCTGCTCATGGCCAAAATCACGACCCAGGAATACTTGACCCTGGCTCTGACCAAACTGCATCGGACCTAGGTTCGTACTCATCCCGAACTCTGTAACCATGCGGCGAGCAATGCCTGTTGCACGTTCGAAGTCGTTATGAGCGCCTGTACTTACTTCTTTCAGCACAAGCTCCTCTGCTACGCGACCGCCAAGGAGACCGACGATTTTGTCGAGCAGGTCAGATTTGGTAGCGAAGAAACGATCTTCCTTCGGTAGCATCACGGTGTATCCACCTGCGCTACCGCGTGGAATAATGGTAACCTTATGCACCATATCCGCGTTTTTGAGGAAATAACCGCAGATTGTATGTCCCGCTTCGTGGTATGCTACGAGACGTTTCTCATCGTCACTGATAACACGTGACTTCTTCGCTGGACCAGCGATCACGCGGTCGATTGCTTCATCCACTTCATCCATATCGATCTTGCGCTTGTTGCGGCGGGCTGCAAGAAGTGCGGCCTCATTCAACAAGTTCTCAAGATCTGCACCCGTAAAGCCTGGTGTACGACGTGCGATAATATCAAGATCAACCGCTTCACCAAGCGGCTTATTGCGTGCATGTACATGAAGGACTGCTTCACGGCCTTTCACGTCTGGACGGTCAACCGTAATCTGACGGTCAAAACGTCCCGGACGAAGAAGCGCCGGATCAAGAATATCCGGTCGGTTTGTTGCAGCAACGATGATGATCCCTTCGTTGGCACCGAAACCGTCCATTTCTACGAGCAACTGGTTAAGCGTTTGTTCCCGCTCGTCATGACCACCGCCAAGACCGGCACCACGCTGACGTCCAACTGCATCAATTTCATCAATAAAGATAATGCATGGTGCATTCTTCTTCGCATTCTCAAACAGGTCGCGCACACGCGATGCACCGACACCGACAAACATCTCAACAAAGTCGGAGCCACTAATGCTGAAGAACGGCACGCCTGCTTCACCGGCTACAGCACGAGCTAAAAGCGTTTTACCGGTACCCGGAGGACCGACAAGCAATACGCCTTTCGGAATACGTGCACCCAGTGCCGCGAATTTACGCGGGTCTTTCAAGAACTCCACCACTTCTACCAGTTCGGCTTTCTCTTCATCTGCACCGGCTACATCGTTAAACGTAACTTTTTTCTTCTCATCGTTATAAAGCTTCGCCTTGCTTTTTCCGAAGTTCATTACTCTGCTGCCGCCGCCCTGGGCTTGATTCAGCAGGAAGAAAAACAGAATGAAGATAATAACGAACGGAATGATTGATGTCAGGAAGGTAAGCCAGACCGAGTCACCCTTTTGTTCCAAATATTCTTCCTTGGAAAGGTTAGCGGCTTCAATCTTGTCAATCAGGCTTTTGTTATCATACAAAGGTCCATTCGTGTAAAATGCCGTCTGGTCCTTCATTTTACCTGAAATATAATACGTACCGCGATCCGGACGAATCTGGACCTCTTCGACCTTACCCTGGCTTAAATACTGCCGGAACTCATTATAAGGGATTTTTGTGGTATCCGGTCCCGTGTTGGTGATAAAGTTAACAATCCCAACTGTTACTAGAATAATTAGCAAATAAAATCCTGTATTGCGGAAGAACCGATTCATTCCTTACCTCCTCTCGCGCTCAAACACTACATTATTTTACCACACGCCATACAGGCTCACAACTTGCTTGACCTAGCTATAAACCGATGGCTTCAAAATACCAATGTACGGCAGATTGCGGTATTTCTCCGCATAATCGAGCCCATACCCTACTACAAATGCGTCTGGAATCTGGAACCCACTAAAGTGCGGCTTTAGGTCAACGGCACGGCGTGCTGGTTTATCCAGCAAGGTTACCACCTTTACAGATGCCGCATTACGGCGTTCCAAATTATCAACCAGATAGCTCAATGTAAGTCCGCTGTCGATAATATCCTCTACTACGAGAACATGGCGGTCTTCTACTGATGTATCCAGGTCTTTCATGATGCGGACAATACCGGACGACTGAGTCGATTTCCCGTAGCTTGATACCGCCATGAAGTCCATTTCAAGAGGAATCGTCATGCGGCGCACGAGATCAGTCATGAACGGCGCAGCTCCGCGTAAAACACAAATAACAAGCGGGTTCTTGCCTGCGTATTCTTCAGAGAGAATACTGCCCAGTTCGCTTACTTTTGCGGAGATTTCTTCCTCTGAAAGCAGTATTTTTTCAATGTCTTTTTCCATGATGGTCCTCCTGACGCTTCATACCTTTGTTCAATCTATAAAAGCGACTTACTGAAATTCTACATATAACAAATCGCCCGTGCTCTCTTCCGGTATGTATGCGGCAGAACGCCGAATACCTGGAATCCAGAGGATTTGGCTTTCATCCGTAAGCAAGGGGATAGATTCGCGATCTGGCTGTGGAATTTTGGCGTCGATAAAAATATCTTTCACCTTTTTCGTTCCAGTCATGCCCAAAACCGTCATTCGGTCTCCGGCCCGCCGCTGCCTCACGTATAGCTTACCCTTGATCTTGGCAGGATCAAACACGGCAAATGTACCCGCCAAAGCAGCGTTTTCCACATCCGTCCGTTTACCGAAACGGCTACGAAACGTTCTGTCAATCTCAGGAATGTATACCACTCCTGGAACTTCCAACGTGTATATGTAGGGGGGTATAGAAACATCGTTATATATAGACGAAAAAACCACCCGCTGATACTCTCGGCGCACCTGTATGCCGCCCGGCAGATCAAGTCGACCAGAAGGATATGTATCGGCGATGATTTGTCTGATATTCTCAATATGGAAATAACGAATGTTACCAATGTCGCTTTTCAGCAGATAACTTAATATTAGTTTAATCATCCTCCTTTGTAAAGCAACGTGATGCAATACAAAACCATTTTGTACTATCACTATTGTATTCGGATTTTTAGTGTGTATGATTTCCGCCAGTGTATCCCGAGTGATTTGATCCATCAGGTCATTTTCATCTCGAGCAAGCGCGGTTAGTTGCGTGATCGCATCTGCCAAATGCGGATTTTCCTGCTTCATAAGCGGCATCCAGTGTCTTCGAATACGATTGCGCAAATACTTATCACTGTCATTACTTTGGTCATGGCGCGGTTGTAAATCATGCGCAGCACAGTACGCTTCGATCTCCTCCCTTGTCACAGTCAACATCGGTCGGATAATTGACAGTCCTTCTTCTTCACGCTGTACCGGAATCCCGGCTAGTCCTTCTATTCCTGTACCACGAACAAGACGCATGAGTACCGTTTCCATTTGATCATCTGCATGATGTGCAGTTGCGATGATCCGGCTCCCTGTTTCTTTGGCTACCCTGTGCAAAAAATGGTATCGCACCTGTCTGGCAGCTTCCTGCGTTCCCGCTCCTGTCTCTGCCATAACACGCGGCACATCAATAGCTTCCGCTACACAAGGAACAGAAAGCTTTGCACATACCGACTGCACATACCGACTGTCCGCCTCTGACTCCTTACCGCGAAAGCAGTGATTGAGGTGCGCAGCAGTCAGATGAAAATTGTGCTGCTCTTGAAGACCGGCAAACAAATGAAGCAGCGCTACTGAATCAGGTCCACCTGAGACTGCGATCACAATCGCATCTCCTGCATGTATAAGATCGCGCTCTTTTATAAAGCGCTGTACATGCACAAGCAAACTATCCCTCATGTTGACTGACCTCCTCCGGCCTATATGTACTATACGTATAGAAAAAATACACGGTTTCAAAAAATTAAAGAAGAGAGCTATTTAGCTCCCCATATTCCATCATATCATTCTATTAATGCCCTCATATAGCCTCCTAAAACTCAAGGATCGATTTCTCTCAATTGATATGTAAGCTGCTATTTTTCGAGCACCATTTACTTTTTGATAAGAAGGAATGATCTTTTTTAACTCTTGAGCTGCATTGTTTAACTTGTCTGGCTCACGAAATTTACTTTTTTGTCCGTGCTTTTCAAACAGCCCATTTTCATTAAAAGCCCTTTCTACAGCTAATAAATCACCTAAAAACCATGATTCTAGCTCGTGACAAGCAATACGGATAAGCACATCTTCGCATCCGGCTTCTCTACACAATACTTGAAGTTGCTTTTTTAATTCAATACAATCCGCACTATCCTGGTCATGAATAATAATAAATTTTATGTCCGGAATATTCTTCATGGCCCTTATTTTTCTTGGAATTGATTTTTGTAAGTCATGCTTTCCTTCATGTGGAACTGTTGTAAATACTATATCTTCTGGAAGCCATTTTGGTAGCCATTCATCTAAAAACTTCTTCGTCGATGGTTCTTCTAACAAGAACATTAGATGCTTCACAAGGGACCCGCTCCTTTAAAGAAGCCTTGTTTCCACAATGATCCCAGCAAATCCCCCTCATCAACCAAACTTCTAATAATTGGATCATCAATCGCTCTTTTTATTTCGGTAAAACCATCTTTTTTAGTTAGCCAGAATAATTCTGATATATCTACCCCATTTACAAAATCAGGAGAATGAGTAGAGATAAAAACCTGCCCTCCATTTTCGGCATAGAGTCTAAACTCCTCACCTAGTTCTGTTAAAAGCTCTGGATGCAATTGATTCTCTGGTTCTTCAATACATAGTAAAGGATGTGGATTTGGATCATATAACAACAGTAAGTAGGCAAACATTTTTATCGTTCCATCTGAAACAAACCTAGCTACAAACGGATCTTTAAAAGCCCCATCCTGAAAACTGAGCACGATTCTTCCATCAGCAGTAGTAGTTGCTTTTACATCTTTAACACCCGGAACCCGTTCAGACATTTTTTTTAGAATTTTATTAAAAATATCTGGATGATGTTCATACATGAATTGGGCAACTAGCGGAAGATTTTCACCAGTTGGAGACAGGTGTTCACTGTAACCTGCATCTTGACTCGCTCTAGCTGCATGGATATGAAAATCAGAAACATGCCAGCCCTCAATCAATCTCCGGAACACAGAAACTTGCTTGAATTTTTGGAATTGACCTAAACCTTTAATAGCTAAAATATCTGGAGAGTCCAATCTTTGTTCTTCACGCTCTGGGGCTACACCTCTTTGTCCGTATTCACTCTCATTGATTATAGCTTTACCGCTACCATTTGAAAAATCTAAAAAGTGCCACGGACTTCCATACTCGCCGCGACGATATTTTAACACCTCTCTTTGTACAATAGGTATTCCTTTTTCGTCCAAGCCTATCTTCAAATCATACGTAACAAGTGGCTCTGTAGGCATCGGACGAAATTTAATTTCAATTTCTATCGGTCCTTTCTGTCCTCTAGAAACCACTTCTTTATACCCGCCTCTTTTAGTTAAGGCAGCTCGAACATTATTTTTCAAAGAGTCATGAAGAAAGCCGAAGATATCAAACAATGTTGATTTACCAACCCCATTAGCTCCTAAAAATATCGCCATATTGGGCATATTTGTTAAAGTGACGTCTTTAAACACTTTGTAATTCTTAATCCTAATAGCCTCTATTTTCAATCCGTTCACCCCCTTTCCATTATACTACCCTATTCCTGCCTGATTAAAGAAAAAACGTGCCCTCCTCTCTTTGATGTACGAGGGCACGAAATTTGTCTAACTTACATAACGCGGACGGTCGATGTGGGGCGCATTCGGTACAGGAATCGTTGCCCATGGCAACGTATAGCGGTCCACTCGTGCTACCATTACCGTCATATCATCATGAATTTCACCATAGTGATGGCGAATCACCAGTTCAAGCAGACAGTCAGCCACCTCCTGAGGGTCATTTGTTTTCAACTCAGAAATTTTACGCTTCATCCATAAATTTTTATTCTCAACTGTACGAGCCGCTTCATAAATGCCGTCCGTTATCATGATAAGAAGATCACCTGGCTTTAACTGCTGGCTTACAATGTCCACGTCGATGTCGTCAATGATGCCGATCGGCAAATTATTGGCCGAGATCGGAATGACCTGATCACCGCGCTTGATGAAGCTTGGCGTAGAGCCAGTTTTGATGAATTTAGCTTTCGCATTGTGCAGATCAATGAGCGCAAGATCTACCGTCGCAAATATTTCATCCGGCGAGCGCAGGGACAGCACAGTATTCACTGATTTGATGCTGAGCGCTTCTTCCATACCGGATTCGAGAAGCTGCTGCAGCAGCTCAAGCGTAGCGGAACTCTCCCGGTATGCCCGCTCGCCATTTCCCATGCCATCGCTCATCGCGAGCGCCATTTTGCCCGGCCCGAACTCCATGATTTTAAAGCAATCACCGGATAATAGCTGTCCTCCTTTGGCGGCTCCGGCTACCCCTGTCAGTAATTCAAACTCCTGGGCCGATCCAAGACACATTTTGCATGATCCATCTGCAAAAGCCTGGCACCCTTTTTCTTTCACCGTAACTTTCTCGCCGAGAATGTCCGTCAACAGTGGCGCAATCAGCTTCGAACATTCATCCCGTCCCTGGCAGTACGGCTGAACAATCTCAATATCCACCTTCCCTTCTTCTAGGTTCAATATGTCGACATCCCGCACTGAGAGCCCCATCCCGTCAAGTGCCTGCAAAATCTGCTGTTCCTGCAGATGCAGATGAATGCCTTCTTTTTGCAATTCTCCGGCAAAATTATGCATCACACGCGATACCCCGGCCAGCTGCTCCGCCACAAGACGTCTGCTGTCTGCAATTTGCTGCTTTAAATACAGCTGGTTCTGCCAGCGGACAAATTCCCGTTCCATCCCCTGCATCACACGCTCCTGCCGCACACATTTGCGCAGGAATTCTTTCGGCATATCGTTAACCGTAACTTCCCCCTCACGCTTCATCACGTGAACCATGTCGCTCATAAACTCATACGTCCCTTCAAAATTGCGGGTCCAGCACTGCTCCCGCTTCCAGCAACGATCACACGTATGCCTTGTTACCTCTGCCAAAAACGCATCTACCTGCATCTCCTCACTTGCCTCCTCCACAAGATGAGGATTCACGAACGTATCAGACAGTTTGGTAAACAAGCGCGAGAATTGCTCAATTCGATCGACGGTCACATCCCGCACTTTGCGTAAATACTGCTGCTGGGACGACTCGTTCTCTTCCGTACCCGGAATAAAGGTGGCAATCTCGTTCATCACTGACCGCGGCGTAAACAGGAACAGCATAACCGCAATAAATGTCTCCAGCGTTGACTGCAAAATCTCTCGATGCTCTCCTACATATAGCGTCAGGATCGACGAACCCATCAATAAGCCTGCGGCAATAATCAGCTTATTGCCCTCACGAAGCAATCCGGCCAAAAGGCCAGAAAATGCTAGCAGGCTAATCTGATAGACAGCCTGAACATTCGCCAGACTTAGTACCAGGCCGGTCACGACCCCGACAGCCGCTCCAACTGTCCCCCCTCCAACTGCCGCAAATAGCAGCACAAGATAGCGAGCCAGAACGTTATCAACTGCTATATCTTGCACAATCCAGCCTGCCGTTCCTGTCATGACAGAAGCTAATAAAATAATCAGGCAAATAATCTCTTCGGTTCGCAAATGATTGGCGTTTCGCCGCATCGTAAGGATAGGAATCGCATGCACGAAGATGTGAGCTAGAATCAGGCTCAGCACAGCTTCGACCACATTCATGAATGCCGCATATAACCCGAGATGTCCTGCAAAATAGTCAACGGTATTACTTGCAAGGAGGACCGCGAGAAATGAGAGAAGGGGCGCGTAATGCAAGTCGGACTTTTTTCGCCGCTCCAAAATACTTAGCATCACGACAATCAGAGCCATTGCCGTAAAATTTGACGCCGCGATTCCTGTTGACTGCATGGCGCTGCCCGCGACGACTGAGAACATAATTAGCAGCAGCCTGTTTTTCTTGAGGAAATACATAACAGCGAAAAAAGGGACAGCGAATGGCGAGAGCTCCTGCAAGATCACGGCTCGCCCAAGTAAGAGCCCCATGAGAAGATGAAGCGCACCCCATCGTGTGGCAACACTTGTAATCCACCATTTTCCTTTTTCACCCATCTGCTGGCCTGCCTGTTGAATTGAATCAGACACTCTCATTTTTCCTGTCCATTTTGCTGATGCCTGGTTTGCCATCGTCAACACCACCTATTCGGATTTTGGTGATTCCCATTATAAGCACATGCCAAACGGATAATTTGTCAAAATTTCAGAATATTTAATAAAAAAATTCCGACAATTTATACGCTGCTTTTCGGGAGATGTCGACGTTTCGACGGCAGGAAAATGACAAGAAAAAAGAGAGGCATTTCACCCCTCAACCGTTGGTATTACTGTGTTTTTTTGTTTTTTTCAGGCGTGATGAAGATGACTTCACCCTGCTTTGAAAGAAAGAGCTGTTGGCGAGCCAGTTCTGCAATATACTGGCTATCATTTAAGCGCTTCACCTGTGATTCGAGTTCTTTCTGCTTTTGCTTTGCTTCATCTGCCTGGCGCTGTAAATCCGCGAAACTGCGCTGTTTTTCGGCCAGTTCATGGCTTTGCTCATAGTACGTATACCCGGCCCATCCCAGAAACAGAACGACAAAAATCTGCAAAACACGCATTCGGCGCTTACGTCCGTAGTTTTGTGGCGTAGATTGCGGTTTCTGCATAGTCTTCCACCTTTCCTGTGTGGTCACGTTACATTTTCTTACCTTTTAGCCACGCAGTCAAGGCTTGCCATCGTTTCGTACCATATCGCTTTGCCCGGCCAAGCGGTTTTCGGATTCGGCTCCATGCTGCATTCCAGATCCATCGCCCCACCCACTGGAACGGACGCAAGAGCCATTGCCCGGTAACGAGCAGGCAGGTCAGGAGAAAAAGGGCAATCCTCTTGACTACCCGATACAAGAAAAGAATCGGGACGACAAGCAAGTAATAGCCTGTACGAAGCAGAAGCCGATACAGCCACAGGCCAAACGCGATAATCCGATTCAGCAGGGCAAGATACGGACGCCTAAACATCAGGAAGTAGACAATCGCGCCGATCCCGATTCCAAAAAAGATATAGAGACGCACGACGCCTTCATTCACCCGTAGCAGTGTACCAAACACGAGAAACATACAGCTTATCCAGAACAAAAAATCACATAGCCAGACGAGCCAGCGAGTCAGGTGGCAGCGCCGCTCAAACGTCCGGTATGTATCATACAAAATCCCCACTGCGCCCCCACACAGTACCATCGCCAGCATCGTTACGGCTTGCCCGGTAAGCGTCACTTAAAGATCCGGCCAAACAACCCTTTGGCCTTCTCCCCCTGATATGCTTCGTCGATATACTCCATCGCAAATACGATGCCCTCTATCGACACTTGCCCCGTCTCAAGGCTCAAGTTTTTCATATGCAGATTTTTCCCTTTTATCGTCAGGAACCCCGCCTCCGTTTGCAGGAGAAATTCCTCATGATCGAAGCTCTCAACTTTTAGCACGCCTGTGATATCAAGCTTCTTACGGTTGATCATCACGACATCATGGCGGATCTGTTTCTTCGGATTCGTGTCCATCATCGCGGCATACCCTCCTTTTTATACCATCGTATGGAGGAGAGCCGTCCTTTAGAACAGAAAAAAGACGAGCCTCATATGGCCCGTCTCTCTGTATGCTTACCAGATGCCCGTATCGACATTTTCCCGATCTTCACGTGGAATCATTTCTTCTTTCAGTAGCGTGTAGAGTGTTGCCGCCTCGTCTTTCTTTGTTGTGTCCAGTAGTTTCTCTACTTTGACGGTAACGGTCTTATTGCCGTACCGTACGGCCAACTCATCACCGACTTTCACACTGGCGCTTGACTTGGCTGCCTGACCATTAATAGTAACGCGCCCCTGATCACACACTTCTTTGGCAAGGGTACGTCGCTTAACGAGACGCGACACCTTGAGATACTTATCCAATCTCATTCTGTTTCCTCCTCTTTTTCTTCTTGTTTCGCCGCCTGCCACAACGCCTCCATATCATCAAGTGTTACGTCCTCGAACGCTTTGCCCGCTTCCTCAAGACTTTGCTCGATATAGGAGAACCGGGAATAAAATTTCTTATTTGTCAGTGCCAGTGCTTCCTCCGGATCAATCTTCATGAAGCGGGCAACGTTTACGATGGCAAACAGCAAATCCCCCAGTTCCTCCCGCTGATGTTCCGGTGTTGTCGCCTCACGAAGCTCCTGCCATTCTTCTTTTACTTTATCCAATACTTCTTCAAGCTCGTCCCAGTCAAATCCGACCTGAGCCGCTTTCTTCTGGTACTTGTACGCCTTCATCAGCGCAGGCAAGTCGCGCGGAACACCATCTAAGCGTGATGCTGCCCGATCAGTGCCCTTCTCTTTCTTCTCTTCTTTCTTAATGGCTTCCCAATTCTGAAGGGCTTCCACCTCGTTGCCCGCCTCTGATGTACCAAACACATGCGGATGGCGGCGAATCAGCTTTTCATTTAACCCGGCAATGATATCCCGGACAGTAAAGTAACCATCCTCTTCTGCCATCTGTGCATGTAGCATAATTTGAAGAAGCAGATCACCCATTTCCTCACACATCGCATCCGGATCATCATCGTCAATCGTTTCGAGCACTTCATATGTTTCTTCAATCAGGTTTTTCCGAATCGATTCATGCGTCTGGGCACGGTCCCACGGGCAGCCGTCTGGACCGCGCAAAATCGCCACGATGTCGCGGAGGCGGAAGAACTGTCGATTCAATGCCTGATCATCCTCAGTTGGTGGCACGTATACCGTCGTGAGGTTCGTATATGTATCAAGGCGGTCTAATTCATATAGCGGCACAGTCGTAATCTGTTCCTGTCCGGCAATGCCCGCCGCCGTAACAACTGTTACCGGGTACTCATCTGGATACACTTCCATCATCGTCAGCTTTACATCAGACGCGACGAATGAATCATACACCTGGCAGATTAGCTGATGCATTGTTGGTTGCAATTGATGTTCGCGCAAGTCTGTCGCATCAAGCAACGCAAAACCTTCGACCGGGTCAACCTTGAGCGCGGCAAATGCCGGGTCAAGGAAGCTTTGCCCACCTTTTACTTCTACCTCTATGCCTCGTTCCGGCGCTTTGGCAAGCAAAAGCTGCACTGCCCGTTCCGCCACAAGTGGATGACCCGGTACTGCATACGTAAGTGTTGTGTACTCACTTGCAAGCTTCAACAGGCGCTCACTAATTTCTTCATATACTTCTGGAAAATCATCATGCGCTTCGTACACATGATCAAAGCTTTCAAATGTAACCCCTTCTGCAACCAGTTCGTCTACAACCGGATGGTGCGCCGTACGTAAATACAGGTGCTCCGCTTCCTTAATTGCCCGGTACACACCGAGCGGCAACCCTTCAAGGTTGCCCGCTCCAAGCCCGATAATAACCAGTTTCTTCATTAATAATACGCTCCTTTACACACTCTTTATTCATGCAGCAGACGCAGGCGTTTAAGTAAGGGAACGAGTCTGCGCCCCGCCTTTGTACTCTCCAGATCGGACCGCGTTACCGTTCCCGACAGCAACAACGCTGCCGCATACATCATCACACCCGCTCCTACGGCAGCCAGACTAACCGCTGTGAAATACAGTCGTGGGGAAGAAATAAGACCTGCAAGGCTGTGTTCCGCTGCCTGCCGGGCAACGAATGCAGCAAGCGCCATCATCCCAACAGCGGTGAACGGTTTCAAGAAAAACGACACGAACCCGAATCGTGCGCCAGTCAAAGACGCAACAGCGTATACGTTTAATATTGTCGCAATCATGTACGAACAAGTAGTGGACAGCGACGCACCCACAATGCCAAACATCGGAATAAGCACAATATTAAGCCCCAGCTTAACGAGCACGCCAATCAGCAGGTTGCGAACCGGCAGTACGACCTGCCCCACTCCCTGTAGAATCCCTGCGGATGTAATACCAAGCGTTGAGAAAATCGTCGTAAACGCTAGGATGGTCAACGCAGTCGTCCCGTTTCCGTTCTCATACAACATAACATTCACTGGACCTGCCACGATGGCAAGTCCAATCGAAGCGGGCAACCCGAAGAGGAACGTAAGACGCAATGCCAGTTCCGTACGTTCGGCAATCAGATGGGACTGCCTCCGTGCCTGGGCCTCCGCAATGGCCGGAACAATCGACAGTGACAGTGCTGTCGCAAGGAATGCGGCAAACTGTACAAGTGGCTGGCCCCGGTCGAATACCCCTTTTAATACATACGCCTCGTCTGATCCATATCCTCCCCGCATGAGCATACTTACAACAGAGAACGAATCAGCGAGCTGCATGAGTGGGAGCACAAGCGACCCAAGACAGATGGGAATCGCATAATAAAAAAGCTTGCGAACAATATCGCGCACCGTATCACTTTGCCCGGTCATTGCTCGGTCATGTACCTGACCATACTGCCGCTGGCTGGCCCCGTTGCGCCGCCAGAACAGAAGCATAATACAAAAGGCAAAACTCGCACCCGTTACCGCACCAAAGACTGCACCCGACCCGGCCAGGTATACATCTCCGGTTGTTTTCATAAACCAATACGATAGGATAATAATGGTGGTAACTCGGACGAACTGCTCCCCAATCTGTGATACAGCAGTCGGTACCATGTTGTGATGCCCCTGGAAATAACCTCGCATCGCTGCCATAATCGGCACGATTAGAAGTGCAAATGAAACACTCCGAATCGGCTGCGTCAATCGCACATCTCGCATAAGCGAAGCAATCCACGGTGCGCTGGCCCATAGCAGCACAAAAAACAGCAGTCCCGTTATACTCAGCACTACGGCTGATACACGAAAAACACGCCTGGCTCCGTATACGTCTCCAACCGCCAACTTCTCTGCGACAAATTTGGAAATCGCAATCGGAAATCCTGCGGTTGCCAGAATCAAAAGCGCACTATAGAGTGGATACACCTGTGTATATACATAATAGCCCAGGTCACCCGTAATATTTTGATAAGGAATGCGGTATACGACACCCAGCATCTTTGACAGCAAGGCCCCGGCTCCGAGTATGGCCGCTCCTTTTAAAAATGATGCCCCCTGATCCCTGGACATAGATTCCCCTCTCTTTTCCCGGTAAATTCCTGGTTATTATACCATAAAACTACTTGGCTGAAGGCACTGCCGGACTTGCCCCCTGTTAGTAAGCTTATGCGTCCCTTCCTTCTAACTTGTCTGCTTTTCACAAAAGAAAAAAGCTTCCCGCCAGGTTGCCCCTGTGGAAAGCTTTCTTTTTTATTGCTCCATCTGTTTGGCCAGAAAGCCTGCGGCAGTCTCTGCAAGCTTCACTTCCAGATCCGCCATTTTTACCTGCTCTTCTTTCGTCAGGAGAATGACAGCACCGATTGGGTCGCCCCCTGCAATAATCGGGGCAATGACATACGACGTATACGGGTCTTCATTGTCACGGATAATTTCGTACTCTCCTGCATTCGTTTGCAGGGTTACTTTGCGGTCTTCCATGCACGATTCGATAATTTCACCGACTGGCTTATCCATATACTCTTTCTTCGAAGCCCCGGATACAGCAATGATTGTATCACGGTCGCTAATCAGCGTAATATGGTTCGTGCTTTCAAACAGAGAATCGGCATATTCTTTCGCAAAATCTCCGAGTTCGCCAATTGGCGAATATTTCTTCAGAATAACTTCCCCGTCGCGATCAACGAAAATTTCGAGCGGATCGCCTTCCCGAATACGAAGCGTACGGCGAATTTCTTTCGGAATAACAACACGCCCCAGATCGTCGATACGGCGAACA
The DNA here is from genome assembly GCF_002355375.1 of Aneurinibacillus soli. Taxonomy (GTDB): domain Bacteria; phylum Bacillota; class Bacilli; order Aneurinibacillales; family Aneurinibacillaceae; genus Aneurinibacillus; species Aneurinibacillus soli. The sequence continues at coordinate 260,098 of NZ_AP017312.1, forward strand.
ATTCCAGTTGCTTTCATAAGTTCTTGATGCCTCGCTTTCTTGGAGTAATGACATGACTGCAACTTCTAACTTGCTTGTAGTATTTATCCCCTGCTTGGAGAATATTCACCATACATACCACAGTAAAATGCAACCGAAAAAAAAACCGCTCTTTCTGAATGAAAAAGCGGTTTTTCTACTCTTTTCTTATTGATTAGCTGGTTTCGGAGCTGGCTGCTGCGCTGGTGCCGGTGAAACCGGGGTCTGTCCAGGCTGATTTGGAGCTGTCTGTTTTGGCTGCTCTTTGATCATAGCAGCTGGAATTTTTTCTTCTTTGATAATTCCCTTTAACTTATTCGTATAGAAGTCGTTTTCTTTCTGCTGTGCTAACATGCGGGTAATGTCTTTTTCCACTTTAGCATACGGCTCATCTGTACGTTTCTCAATGCGCATAATGTGATAGCCGTATTCCGTTTCGATCGGATCGCTGATTTTGTTAAGCGGCAGCGTCATGGCAGCTTTGCGGTACGCTTCCGCTGTTTGTGCAAGCGGGAAATCTTCCATCGTATGGTGATACAGGCCACCTGTTCCTTTGCTACCCGGATCATCCGTGTTTTCTTTAGCTAGCTTCGCGAAGTCCGCACCACCGCGCAGTTCTTTTACAAGCGCGTCCGCTTTTTTCTTCGCTTCTGCTTTTGATCGTTTTTCCGTCGAAATCAGAATATGGCGCACATCAGCCGATGTCAGGAAACCCTGCGCTTTTGCCTGCTCATATTCTTTCTTTTTATCTGCTTCCGGGATGCCATTCGAGAAATACGTAATCAGCTTGAGCTGGCTCAAGAAGAAATCCTCTACATCTTTCTTTGTCACGTTCTTTTCTTTGTAGTACTGATCAATGGTTTTACCCTTCTCAAGCTGCGCTTTGTTCATATCTTCAAACTGCTTGAAGTTTGCTTCTGCTTCCTTTTTCATGTCATCTGTTTCTTTTACTTGATCGGCAATATGCGCAGTCAAAATCTCATAATGAAGAACCGATGTCAGAGCATCTTTATTTCCTGCTTTAATCTGTTCACCAATACCCGGTTCAATGGCCTCAACGATCGCAATATAATTCTTGTACTGAGACTCCGTGATCACTTTATTATTATCGTATTTTGCTACTGTCACTTCTTGTTTTCCACATCCTGCAAGCAGGATTGCTGTTGCCAGCACACCTGTACCAATCAGGCGGCCAATCCGTTTATTTTGCCACATCTGCTGCTTCCTCGCCTTCTGTTTTCTTTTTTACTGCATCGAATTGCACAAAAAATGTTTCCAGTTGTTCTACGATCTCTTCTGATTGTAGCCCTTTCACCTTCAGGCTGACTACTACTTGCTGTGCCTGACGTGATAAAGAAATGCGGCGCGACAGCGATCCTTCCAAGTCGTACAAAATACTCCAGTCCACTTTCGTCGTCTGATCTTCATGGAATGTCAGGAGGACAGCTTCCCCCTTCTGTGCAATCTCTACGATTCGGTTCTCACGTGCATATACACGCAACTTAGCTACATGCAGAAGATTCATCACGCTGTGCGGAATCGTTCCGAAACGGTCGATCAGCTCTTCTGTCAAATCATCGAGATCGCTAAAAGAAGAAGCGGCTGCAAATTTCTTGTACATTTCGATTTTTTGTTTACCGTCCTGAATGTAATCGGACGGAATAAACGCATCAATGGTAATCGTAATCTCAGGATGAACCTCTTCTTCTTTTTGCGGTTCACCTTTAAGCTCTTCGATGGCATCCTTAAGCATCTGGCTATATAAATCAAATCCGACTGATGCGATAAAGCCATGCTGTTCAGCGCCGAGCAGGTTACCCGCACCGCGAATGGACAAGTCCCGCATCGCGATTTTAAAACCGGAACCAAGCTCCGTGAATTCTTTAATCGCCTGCAGACGTTTCTCTGCTACTTCTGTCAGCACCTTATCACGCTGATACGTAAAATACGCATAAGCAATTCGATTGGAGCGCCCAACACGCCCTCGTAGCTGATACAACTGGGATAAACCCATTCGGTCGGCATTCGTGACAATCAATGTGTTTACATTTGGAATATCAACACCTGTTTCAATAATGGTGGTACTGACTAGTACATCTGATTCTCCTTCCAGAAAGCTGAGCATGACGGATTCAAGCTCCGTTTCACTCATTTGGCCGTGAGCCACCACTACTTTAGCCTCCGGCACAAGCATTCGAATCTGCTCGGCCATCTGGTCAATACCCTGTACCTGATTATACAAGAAATACACTTGGCCTTCACGTGCAAGTTCGCGCTCAACTGCTTCCCGTACAAGACCTGCGCTATATTCCATTACATACGTCTGAACCGGGAACCGATTCTCCGGTGGTGTCTCAATGACGGACAGATCTCGCACACCGAGCATGGACATATGAAGCGTGCGCGGGATTGGCGTTGCCGTCAGGGTCAGTACATCGACGTTCGTTTTCAGACGCTTCAGCTTTTCCTTGTGAGTCACACCGAATCGTTGTTCTTCATCCACAATAAGCAGGCCAAGATCTTTGAATATGACATCCTTGGACAGCAGGCGGTGTGTCCCGATGACAATATCAACCGTTCCGTCTTTCACGCCTTTGAGCGTCTGCGTCTGTTCCTTGCGGGTACGGAAGCGGCTAATCACAGAAATAGTAACCGGATAATCCGCAAAACGCTCCCGGAATGTCTCGTAATGCTGCTGTGCCAAAATCGTAGTCGGCACAAGTATAGCTACCTGCTTGCCGTCCATCACTGACTTAAAGGCAGCGCGAATGGCCACTTCCGTCTTCCCATAGCCCACATCTCCACACAACAGACGATCCATCGGACGGGGCATTTCCATATCTTCTTTTATCTCACAAATTGTGCGCAGCTGGTCATCTGTCTCATCATACGGGAACATCGCTTCGAACTCCCGCATTTCTTCTCCGTCTTTGCTGAATGCATAACCTCTTGCCTGCTGGCGCTCCGCATACAATTTGATTAGATCCTGCGCAATATCCTGAACGGATGCTCGAACTTTATTTTTAACTTTCTTCCAGTCTGTGCCGCCGAGCTTATATACCTTCGGCTCTTTTTCTTCACTGCCAACATACTTCTGTACCTGATCGATCTGTTCAATCGGTACGTACAGCTTGTCATTGCCTGCATATTTAATATGCAGATAATCTTTATGAATCCCGTTAATATCAAGCGTTTCAATGCCGAGATATTTCCCGATCCCATGATTGACATGTACAACGTAATCGCCAACTGCAAGCTCTGTGTAGCTTTTGATCCGCTCAGCATTACTCAAATTTTTACGAGTTTTGGATGCCTTGCGCTGCTTCTGCGTGAATACTTCACTTTCTGTAATCACAACCAGATGCTGCATCGGAAGCTCGAATCCGCCCTGCAGATTGCCAAGCGTAATAACTGGCTGCTTACTTATGAGCGCCTGCTCTGGCTGGAGCACAATATCGGCTTCCATCTCATAGTCGTGAAATACATGCTCGAGGCGGCGGGCGCGTTCTTCATCTGCCGCACAAAATATAACGGTCATATTCGATTTCTTCCAGCGCTCTAGCTCACCTTTTAGTACATTCATCTGACCGTGGAAATTCTGCATGGTTTTGCAATTAAAGTTCACAATATTTTGTGGACTTGTTTTAGGAACCTGTCGTAAGAATAGAGCAACATGTAGAACCGGACGCTTTTTGGATGAAAGAATCTCTTCTATAGGATGGGACACCTCTATATCAGGAAGGAATTCTCCTTCCTGAATGAGTGCCGTTTTCCATTCCGCTTCGTCTTTCTCCATCTGAGCAGCAGACTCTACAATACGGGAAGGCTCATCCACAATAAGCAGAGGCTGGCCGCTCATATACTCTAGCAATGTATGGCGCCCCGAATATAAAAATGAAATATATTTATAGATTCCAGTAAAGGCATGCCCCTGACGCAACTGCTCGATTTCCCAGCCGACCTTCTCGGCAATCAATTCTTTCACTTGTACTGCCTTAATCTTCGGAAGCGTCTCTTTCATATGAGCTTCTACTTTCTCGGCAGCAGCCAGGAAAACATCTCGCTCCCCGAACACTTCGCGGGTCGGTCCTACTACAATCTCCTGCAAATTCTCAATAGAACGCTGGTCACTGATGTCGAAAGTACGGATCGAATCGATCTCCGTATCAAACAGTTCAATCCGAATCGGATGCATCATATAAGCCGGGAAAATATCTATGATCCCGCCGCGCACACTCATCTCACCGCGCGCCTCTACCATTTCCACTCGCTCATACCCGAGTGCAATCATTTTCTCCAGAAAGATTTCTCTATCGATCTCATTGCCAACTGTAAACGTAATTCGAGCCTGGCGCCATTTCTCCACCGGCACCACAGAGCGACGTACGCCTGCATACGGCACAATCAAAATACCGCGCTTTCCACTCGAGAGCGCATTCAACACCTCAAGACGCTGGCTGAGCGTTTCCGGGCTTGAAATTGCCACTTCAGAGAGGACCATTTCATTTGCCGGATATAGCCATAACTCTTCTCCCGGTATGAACTGGCTTAAATCGTCATGTACTTTTTGTGCTTGATACATATTGTGCGTGACAATGACAAGTGGCCGCGCCATTTTTTGATACAGCGCGGCAAAAAACACCTGACGCGCCGAACCTCCAAGTCCTGATGCAAGCTGTTCGCGCAATCCTCGTTCATATCCGCTGACGATGGTTGCAAACTCATCATCATGCATAAAGGTCTCTATCAGACCTTTCATATCCCGTTCCTCCTCCCCACATAGCCCCTACCATACAAAAAGAAGCCTTAGCGCAAAAGCCAAGGCCTTGTCTGCGTTTATTGCAAAGGATATGCAAGCTCTGGATAGCGCTCAATCGCTTCACTGCAAAATTCGCATGTGACACTGGCTATCATATCCCCGTTCGCTTCATAGCTAATTATATGTTTCCTCTCTGTCTCGGTCAAGGAATCGAAGCCTAAGCGCTGCTCTGTTGCGTCCGGGTGCGTAACAACGGCATGAATGGCATTACAATGCGGACAAATATATCGTATGGTCATACGTATGCCTCCAGAAAGAATCATATTCTCAATCCTATTCTGTCCAGAAGCGATTCGTGCCATACTTTACCCGTTGTATTGGTTCATCACGCGCAAGAACGAAATTTCGGTCCACGCTCTCGATGCTTCAGCAGCCCGTTTGACAGCTTCTTCAACATCGGCTTTTTGCTCCGGTGGGAATGTGCCAAGCACATAATCCACCACTTTACGACCCGGCTCCGGACGATCAATCCCGACCTTAATGCGTTTGAACTCCTGTGTGCCCAGATGTGCAAGTAGTGATTTAATGCCGTTATGTCCACCTGCACTCCCCTTAGTTCGAAGACGAATTTTACCACATGGTAGATCAAGATCATCATAGATTACCAGCAGATCCTCTTCCGGATCGAGCTTGTAAAAGCTCAGCAGTGGCGACACACATTCCCCGGACAGATTCATATACGTCAGTGGCTTGACGAGAATGACCTTCTCGGTTCCTACACGCCCTTCCCCAATCAACCCTTTGAACTTACCTTGATTCAGCGCAATACCCCATTCATCTGCCAGGCGATCAATTGCCCAGAAGCCTACATTATGTCGTGTCATCTCATACTCACGACCTGGATTACCCAATCCTACAATGACTTTCATACGTTCTCCTCCATTACAAAAAAGCGCACCCGCTCAGGATGCGCTTATCTTGCATTCAATTAGTCAAACAGCTTGCTTACTGACAGTTCTTCATGGACACGAATAATCGCTTCCCCGATGATCGGCGCAACAGAAAGAGACTTAATTTTTTCACTCTGTTTTTCCGGTCCGAGCGGAATAGAGTTTGTTACGATCAATTCTTTGATGCTTGAATTCTCGATACGCTCGATTGCTGGACCAGACAATACAGGGTGCGTACAGCATGCATATACAGCTTTTGCTCCAGCTTCCATCAGTGCATGAGCTGCCAGTGTAATCGTACCAGCTGTATCGATGATGTCATCAATAATAATCGCTGTTCTGCCTTCAATATTACCCACGATATTCATCACTTCCGCCACGTTCGGCTCCGGACGGCGTTTGTCAATGATGGCAATCGGCGCTTCCAGACGTTCAGCCAGTTTACGAGCACGTGTTACACCGCCATGGTCAGGTGATACAACGACAATGTCTTCGAGATTTTTATCTGCGAAGTGCTTGCCGAGAATCGGCACACCAAGCAAATGGTCAACTGGAATATCAAAGAAGCCTTGAATCTGAGTCGCATGGAGGTCCATAGTGATCACACGATGCGCTCCGGCCGTTTCAATCAGGTTCGCTACCAGCTTCGCTGTGATCGGATCACGCGCGCGCGCTTTACGATCCTGACGAGCATACCCATAATACGGAATTACAACATTGATGCTTTTTGCAGATGCACGTTTTAATGCATCTACCATAACGAGCAGCTCCATCAGGTGCTCATTAACTGGGGCACTTGTGGACTGAATGACGAATACGTCCGCACCGCGAACACTTTCGTTTAGCTTAATTTGTACTTCCCCGTCACTAAAATGTATAACTTGCGCATTTCCCATCGGAAGACCAATATGATCTACGATTTCTTTTGCCAGAGCCGGGTTTGCATTACACGTAAAGACCTTCAATTTCGGGTCGCGATAATTCGCCATACTGCTCTATAACCTCCATACTGTCTATACTTATTTCTTTATAATTTTGCTTGCATAATTTTCTTTGTTCGTCTGGCGTGTACGGGCGATGGCAAGTGCGCCATCCGGAACATCCTGATTGATGGTGGAACCTGCAGCAATATATGCTCCTTCTCCCACTGTTACCGGCGCTATCAGATTCGTGTTACATCCGACGAAAGAGCCGTCTCCTACAACCGTCTTATACTTCTTCACGCCATCGTAGTTCACCGTTACCGTACCGCATCCTACATTTACATCGGCACCGATCTCCGCATCTCCAAGATACGTAAGATGCGAAACTTTACTACCCTTGCCAAGTGTCGTATTTTTTAACTCGACGAAATCGCCGACCTTAGCGCCCTCTCCTACATGTGAGTTCGGACGCACATACGCAAACGGCCCAACCGTTGCATCGCTGTCAACACGGCTGTCCATCAATACGGACTGCTTAATGTGAACACGATCTCCTACTTCACAATTCGTAAGCTGTGAGTTCGGTCCAATTATGCAATCTTCTCCAATGACAGTACCGGCTCCAATCAACGCACCCGGGTAAATCACAGTATCGCGGCCAATTACCACATTCGTTTCGATATACGTATTCTGTGGATCAATTATAGTCACACCTGCACGCATATGAGCTTCAAGAATCCGGCTACGCATCATAGATTCCGCTTTTGCAAGCGCTACACGATCATTCACCCCAATGGTTACTTCATCTGTAACGGATGCTTCAATGCTTTGGCCGTCCTTCTGTAAAATTTCAATCACATCAGTCAGGTAAAATTCACCCTGCGCATTTTTATTATCTACTTTCTTCAATGCTGCGAACAGTTTCTGGTTATCAAAGCAATATGTGCCTGTGTTGATCTCCTGAACACGCTGTTCCTCTTCATTCGCATCTTTCTGCTCTACAATGCGCTCAACTTGTCCCTGTGCATTACGAATAATGCGTCCGTACCCTGTTGGATTGTCCATAACCCGGGTTAGAATCGTTCCGGCAGCTCCGCTCGCTTCATGGTCTGCTGTAAGCTTCGCTAATGTATCCGCGCTAATGAGAGGCTCGTCCCCGGAAAGCACAAGGGTAGTCCCCGGCGCATCTTCCAAGAGAGGAGCAACCTGCGTGACTGCGTGTGCTGTTCCAAGTTGCTGCTCCTGCATGACATACTCAACATGCGTGCCAAGCTGCTCCTGTACTTTCTCCGCTCCATGCCCAACCACTACAACAATGCGGTTTACGTTCAGCTCTTGCAGGTTATCCACGACGTGCTGAACCATCGGCTTGCCGCAAACGGGGTGCAGCACTTTGTACAGCTTCGATTTCATTCGTGTGCCCTGTCCGGCAGCTAATACGACCGCAAATTTATCTGACATAGTACCCTCCCGTTTCGAATAAGTTCCACAATGACTATATCTTAATTAGGCCTTGATTTCAAGGCAAAAGAAAAAGAGGCCCCTCTATGTGGCCCCTTGTTTACAACTGTTTTTTACGCGCCCTCTTCTACGAGTTCTTCACTCTCTACAACTTCTCCTACACGTTCGTATTCAGCCAGTACAGCGGCTTGAATCTTTTCGCGAGTAGACGAAGAGATTGGATGCGCGATGTCGCGGAATTCCCCTTCTGGCGTACGTTTGCTCGGCATTGCCACAAACATACCGTTGTTACCATCGATAACGCGGATGTCATGAACCACGAATTCATTATCGATCGTAATGGAACAGATCGCTTTCATGCGTCCATCTGTGTTGACGCGGCGGAGTCTTACGTCCGTCACTTCCATGTCTGCTCACCACCTTTTTCCAATTATCAAAAGCTTGATAACTGTAATTCAACCAAAGGTGGCGAAAATCCTTCCAGCATCCCTAAAAAAAATCAATTTTTTATAAAATTTGGATTTTTACCTACAGACATGGTATTTATCTGCCGATAGAAGCAACCAATTCGATCTCGATTCCTACATCTTTCGGGAGACGAGCCACTTCTACAAGGGAGCGGGCCGGACGATGCTCATTGAAGTACTGGCCGTATACTTCATTAATCGTTCCGAAATCTTCAATGTTTTTAACGAAAACCGTTGCCTTCACAACGTCATTCAACGTTGCTCCGGCTGCCGCCAGCACTTCTTTCAAGTTCGCAAATACTTGATGCGTCTGAGCCGTAATATCTCCGTCTACAAGTTCCCCTTCCGCTGTCAACGGAATCTGGCCAGATGTAAAAATCAAATCCCCTGCCTTGATTGCCTGTGAATAGGGTCCGATCGCAGCTGGCGCTTTTGTGGTTGAGATGGATTCTGTCATAAATAAATCTCTCCTTACGTGATTTATTATACAAATCGATTTCCAAGTTCAAGCTTGATTTCTTTATCCCGTACGTCCATTTCCTTCATTTTTAACAGCGAAACGTACTCATCTACCAAACGTTCTTCCACATCTGATGTCTCCATAAGCACACCCACACCTACAACTTCAGCTTTAAATTCCGCAAGCAGATCGATCATTCCCTGAATCGTACCACCGGCTTTCATGAAGTCATCAATAATCAGTACCTTAGAATTCTCAGGCAGGCTACGGCGTGCCAGTGACATCGTCTGGATGCGTTTGCTGGACCCGGATACGTAGTTAATGCTTACGACTGAACCGTCCGTCACCTTGCTGTAACGGCGCACGATCACCACCGGCACATTCAGGTATGCGGCGGCGGCATAAGCCAGAGGAATCCCTTTCGTTTCCACTGTCATTACATAGTCCGCTGCCGTTTCGGCAAAAATAGAGGCAAACACCTTACCAATCTCCGCAAGTGCTTCCGGATCACCGAGCAGATCGGCCATATACAAATAGCCACCTGGAAGCAAGCGTCCTGGCCCTTCTAGCTTTTCTTTCAGCTTATTTATAGCCTTACGAGCTACTTCCTTATTCATTTGCGGAATATATTTTACACCGCCTGCCGCTCCAGCTACTGTCTTCAGCAACCCGATCCCTTCTGTCTCGAACAATTCTTTAATGATGGATAAATCTTCACTAATAGAAGATTTGGCTGCTCCATACTGTTCAGCGAAGTATGTTAACGGGATCAGCTTATGTGGGCGAGCAAGCAGATGCTGCGTCATATCAACGAGGCGGGCACTTCTGCGCAATTTATTCATTTCTGTTCCTCCGTATCAAAAAACCGAATATTATGAAGTGAATATACCACTTTTGTACGGAATTACGCAAGTGCTACCCATTATTTTCCCCGAGGATACGAACAGCATACACTTCCTTACAAAACCCTCGAAGTCCATTATAAATGCGATTCATACGGGACTCCCGATCCGTTAGTGCAAAGACAGTAGGTCCACTTCCAGACATCAATACCCCGTCCGCTCCAAAGCGAAGCATGCGCTCTTTAATTTGCTGTACCTGCGGATGCATCGCAAGTGTAACCGATTCGAGATGATTGCCCAGCGTACGACAAATCCCCGAAAAATTCTGCTCGGCAATTGCCTTTATCATCTGTTCCGAGCGACAGCCATCTGTCAGTTCCTCTACTTTAAGCGCTCCGTATACTTCCGCAGTCGATACCCCAATCGGAGGTTTGGCAAGAATGACCCAGCACGGTGGAGGAGATGGAAGTTTCTCAATTCTTTCTCCACGTCCGCGAGCAAGCGCCGTTCCACCATACACGCAGAACGAGACATCAGAGCCAATACGCGATCCAAGGCTCGCCATTTTCTCCATATCCATACCCAGATTCCATAGGCGGTTTAATCCCCGAATTGTAGCAGCCGCGTCACTGCTGCCGCCTGCAAGCCCTGCCGCAATCGGAATCTGCTTATCAATATGAATATGCACACCCTGCTTGATACCGAACTGCTCTTTAATCAGGCGAGCAGCCTGATAGACATGATTGCGTTCATCGAGCGGCAGGTAGCTCACTGTGCAGTCCAGCACAATCCGATCTTCTGCCAGTGTCGTAATCGTCAAGCGATCCGCAAGATCGATTGTTGTCATGACCATTTCAATTTCATGATATCCATCCGGACGCCGTGCTAACACATCAAGTGTCAGATTGATTTTAGCCGGAGCTTTTACCATAAGGCGTGCTTCTTTCACCTGGCTTTTCTTCCCTTCCATATTCATGCTTTGCTTATTTTAGCATTAATACGGAACAGGTCGCAATGTGTATAGGAATGACCGGGCAATTGCCCGGTCATAGTAGGGAGGAATTTTATCGATCAGGATTTTTGCTTTGCGAGCGCTTCTTCGGCCAACTGGATGGCACGCTTCACCATGTTACCGGCGTCCCGGGTTGTGATGCCGCCCCATCCCTCTTTCTGTACCGTATCATAAAAGCCTAATTCCTTTGCTAATTCAGTCTTGAACTGCTCGGACATTACGCCTCGTCTGCGTCCCATCAAGTACAGCCTCCTTTTGATACCTTCCCTGTATATGTAGTATGCCCAGGACAAAATAAAAACAGCAGGATAAAATCTCCTACTGTTCAAGGGCAATGCGTATGTTTTCGTCACTGCGGCAAATCATAAGTTCTACTGTCTCAGTAAGCACATCTGCATAGCTGTAGGAAACCCGTTCAAATGAATGCTTGTCCTCATCCAGCTTAACAATAAATACGGATGGATATGTCTCTTCGAGTACACCCATCCTTTCCACGGTCTTGCGACGGCCACCGTTCGCACGAAGCAATATGCGTTCTCCGATGTGGCTATCTAAACTACGTTTTATATCCTGTAACGTATTTCTCGCCATTCAGACCACCTCACTACGTATAATTATACCAGCACCTTTTTATTATGTCAAATAAATTGATAATTATAGCAGGGATATTTATAATATGTCAATAATATTTTTCCCGGCAATCTTAAATAAAACTGAAAAATCAAAAAAGAGCCCGCTGTACGAGCTCTATACTTCACCTGCCGGAAGCCGAAGATTCTTAGGAATGCCAAGGCGAAAGCACCCCCGTGTTTCAATTCCACCTACTCCTTCAATTCCTGTAATCGTGTGCTTCACCATATCATATACACTCACAGGCTTCTGAATAGATGTATAGGACACCTGCTCTGCTATGTATACAGGATCAAGCGTATGAATATTAATACGCTTTGGTGAACTGGCAAAATTAGCTCCAGCATTCAAAATCGCTTCGAAATGAGATTGGCAGGCACCCGCAAAAATCACGAGGCTGTCTTTGCACTGCTGAAATATCCGCGCCTTGCCGACTGCCTCCACAAAAAAGCGGGAATGGCGATAGTTATTGAGGTCATCTGCTGATCCTCTTCTCGGCTGATACGCGTCATGCCCGGTTAGCACCAGAATGTCCGGACGGTGCTTTTCGAGGAGAGACATAACATGCACAGGAAATTCTTTCTCTGGCAAATAGTAGCCATCGGCGGGCACTTTCATCTCCGCATATACTGCAAGACACTTGCGGAGGTAATTACGGTCTCCATCCAGATGCAGCACACGGCCCGGCCAATCAAATGAACCGCCCATCTCTCCCGTATGATTAATCTGCCGCCATACATTCTGTTCCCGTGCGCCGGGACGTGTCTGCTGAATCATCCGCATTGCCTCTTCATGTTTACGGCGACATACTTCACGCAGCTTCTCTTCCTGCTCTTGATCCACTTTGACCAGATCAGCAAGCGGCGCATCAGCAAGCAGTCGGAAGTCTACCCCGATCAGGGAACATATCTTTCCGTCCTGCTGTATGTCAATGATTTGAAATAATACGTCTCCACCGTACGATTTCCGTACCACTCGATCTCCAATCTGTAATTTGTCTGGCATATAAAAAAACCCTCCTTCCTGCTCCATCGTATGCAGAGCGGAAAAAAGGGTTCTTGCCCGGCCATTGCCGGGCAAACGCTATAAGATTAAATTGCTGATACGGGCAAACTCTTCAAGCGACAGTGTTTCCCCGCGCCGCGCCGGGTCAATGCCCGCTTCTTCTAGCATGGCCAACATCTCTTCTTTGCGGTCTTTACCGAATAAATTGTTCATCAAATTATTCGACAGTGTTTTACGGCGCTGAGCAAAGCTCGCTTTCACAACACGGTAAAACATCTTCTCACTTTTCACTTCTACAGCCGGCTTCTGCCGAATGCGCAGGCGAAGCACGGCTGAATCCACATTTGGCTGCGGAATAAATACCGTATGCGGCACAATCGTGACGATATCTGCCTCTGCATAAAACTGCGCCAACACACTTAACGCCCCATACGCTTTTGTGCCCGGCGTGGCAGAGATACGTTCCGCGACCTCTTTTTGGATCATGACGACAATATTCTCAAGCGGCAGACGCTCTTCCAACAGCTTCATCAAAATCGCACTCGTCACATAGTACGGGAGATTCGCTACTACACTGACGGAGGATTGTTCTGTGAATCTCTCCTGAATAAGTGAGGCTACATCCATCTCCAGCACATCCCCATGCACAACTTCGGCATGTGGATACGGGGAAAGCGTGTCTGCAAGGATCGGCAACAGCCGCTGGTCAATCTCAATCGCCACAACTTTGCCGGCCTGCCGGGATAGCTGTTCCGTAAGCGCACCAATTCCGGGTCCGATCTCGATGACACCTTTTTCTTTTGTCAGCTCAGCCGCTCCGACAATTTTGCTTAAAATATTTAGGTCGATCAAAAAATTCTGCCCCAGACTTTTCTTAAAGGAAAAGCCGTACTTCTGCAAAATTTCTTTCGTCCGCTTGGGTGTTGCAATATCTCGCGTATCCATTTCCTCTACTCCTCCTGTGCCTCCACCCAGGCCAGTGCATGGGCGAACTCCTCCCGCGTAATCTGTAGCATCAAGAGACGCTTGTGAAGCTGATTAGCGTTTGCATAACCAACCCCAAGCTTCTCACCAAGCATCGTACGCCTTTCTTTAGCGCGTGCGCCTCCAACCAGTCCGGCATCAATCATATCATTCATCGTAATGAGCTCCGCAGGCGCTTCCGCCTCCGTACGAACCGATGCAAGAGCTGCACGAATCACCTCAGGCGTTGCATATTCGACCCCGAGATTGCGTTTTCCTTTTCCGTCCGCTTTTGTAATAAAAGCATGCTTGCATCCTGGTACCTTCTGGCTGATAATTTTACGGATGCGCTCTCCTTGAAAATCCGGGTCCGTAAACACAATCACTCCTCTCGCTTTCTGAGCACGAGCAATTCGCTCAATGACCCAGGGAGGAATGGCAGAGCCACCCGTTTCAATTGTATCCGCATCTACCGCACGTCTAATTGCGGTTGTGTCTGACTTACCTTCTACCACAATAATCTCTTTTATTCTCATCGTAAAATCCTCACTATGTATAAAAGGACAGGAGGACCCTTGTCCCCCTGCCTTATCATACCGTTAATTTGGTTTATTCGGGCCAACAATATGCACTTTTCGATGCTGTACCCCAAAATCCTCTGCCTCTTTGGAAGATGCGAAGAACAGGTCCATGCGGTTGCCTTTAATCTTTCCGCCTGTATCCTCTGCCTTCCGAAAACCGTACCCTTCAATATAAACCCACCATCCAAGCGGTACAACGCTCGGGTCTACGGCCACTGTTCGACCTTCTGTCGCCACTGTGCCTGTACGTGTAGCCGCGTATTCCGGGTCTGATCCCGGCGAGTAAGCGGTCATCCGCACATTCAGTGTTTTACCAGATGTAAAGCTTCCGTCTCCCTCTGCTAATCGCGCTGCGTGGCGTGTTGCTTCCGCACTGCGAGAAGCCAATGTAAGATGCGCCGTACCGACAGCTACGATATGATCTTTCCAATCTTTCGTCACTTCATGGTCAATTAGCTTGCGCGAAGTCGGTTGACCATTCGTGTATACGACTTCATATCGATCTACAATTGTACCATTCTGGCCTTCCTGAATGACTTTCTCCTGTCCTTCAGGCAGCGTGCGATCTTCACGCTTTTTTGTATTGAAGGCTACCGTTTTCTCTTCAGCCACAACCTTTTTCTCGATACGAGTAATCATGATCGTATCGTTCGCCCGTACACTGGCCGTAAGCGCCGGGGTAATCGTGTCCAACTGACCTACTGTAATATGCTGCTCGTCCAGAATATCTTTAACATTATGCAACGGTGTTACAACTTTCTTTTTTTGTCCTGCAATATCGAGCGTAACCGAAATCGCCTTGGAATAATAGACGTGCATCCCCTCTGCCAGTGGTGTCGTAACAGCAGGGGTTATATGATCCGACGGTCCCGGCGTAATGCCACGCTCCGTCAAAAATTCTCCAAGTGTATCCGCCTTTGTTGTGGCGGCTTCGACTTGTCCATCATGGACAAATCGGATCGATTTTTTCGGCCACACATTCATGATAAGCGCAAGACTTACGACAACAAACACGACAATAGTGGTGAGAAGAATAGCTCGAACATTCTTCTGAAAACCTGACTGACTACTGCTTTGCTTCAAAGTCTATCTGCCTCCTTACGTGGTCGAGAGCCATTGTATGCGATTATGCAAAACGTTGTCAAACCAGTTTTTTACATTACGTTTTACAATTATCACAAAAACTCAATGGTGCTTTCGGCTCAATTAATCTCTCAACCGTTGATAAGACTGGGGTAAGGAGGCAGGTATAATTTCACATATGTATTAAATCCGGAATAAATTTTTAGCGTTAGCTGTCGTAATTTGTGCCATTTCCACTACCGAAATATTCTTTAATTCGGCGATCTTCTCAGCTACATACCGCACATATCCACTCTCATTTCGTTTTCCTCGATATGGTTCCGGGGTAAGATATGGGCAGTCTGTTTCAATCAAAAGACGATCCAGCGGAACCGCCTCGGCCACCTCTTTTGGTTTTTTTGCATTCTTGAATGTAACCGGTCCACCAAGTGAGATGTAGAAGTTCATTTTGATGCACTGCTCGGCCATTTCTGGACTACCAGAGAAACAATGCATGATGCCGCCGACTTCTTCAGCTTTTTCTTCTCGTAAGATATCCATGATATCCTGATGAGCTTCCCGGTCATGAATGATGATCGGCAGTTTCAATTTTTTTGCCAGCCGGATTTGTTTACGAAATACATCATGCTGTACATCTTTTGGTGATGTATCCCAGTAGTAATCGAGCCCAATCTCTCCAATTCCTACTACTTTTTTCTCTTCAGCGGCCAGCTTCTCAATCCAGACCAGATCGTCGTCTGTCATCGTGATCGCGTCCTGCGGGTGCCATCCGATAGCCGTATAAATAAAGTCATACTGGCGAGCCAATTCGAGAGACGATTCAATCGTCTCCCGGTTGTACCCGATGTTGCAAATATACGAAACACCGTTTTCTTGTGCCCGGGCAATGACTTCTTCCCGGTCTTCATTAAACTTCTCATCATTTAAGTGTGCATGTGTATCAAACAGCATATGGAATTCCTCCCCTCGATGACTCGATGCTATTTTACGATTGCACCATTCGGCATATCAGCCGGCACAGTGGCAAGTGTTAGCTTGTCTCCTTCTGAGGCAGCCAGAATCATACCGTTTGACACCTCACCGCGCAGCTTCACCGGTTTTAGATTGGTTACACAAATCACTTTCGTACCTACTAATTCCTCTGGTGAATAATATTTCGCAATGCCTGATACAACCTGACGTTGTTCAAAGCCAAGATCCAGCTGTAATTTCAGAAGCTTGTCCGCCTTCGGAATTTTTTCCGCTTCGATCACCTGTGCAACACGGAGCTCTACTTTAAAGAAATCATCAATCGCAATTTCCGGGGCAATTATTTTTTCTTCCGCCTGCTCCTGTGTTTCTTTCTTCTTCTTATTTTCTTCTGCTTGTTTGCGAGCAGCCGCTGTTGTTTCATCAATCGCTGCGATTTCTTTTTCCAGCTCAAGGCGTGGGAATAGCGCAGTACCTCGATTTACTTTTGTACCTGATGGTAGCTTGCCCCATGTTTTAGCCGAATCCCAATCGGTTACGCCTTCACCTGCTGTCAAGCCGAGCTGATTCCAGATGGCAACCGGAGCCTGTGTCATGAATGGCTGTAGGCCAACTGAGATGATGCGAATGCTCTCGGCCAGATTGTACATAACCGTACCGAGACGCGCTTTGTTCGCCTCGTCTTTTGCCAGTGCCCACGGCGCTGTTTCATCAATGTATTTATTCGTACGACTGACAAGCTCCCACAGGCTTGCTAGTGCATTGCCAAACCGCATATTTTCCATATGGTCTTCCAATCCGGCAAATGCGGTACGCGCCGTTTCTTTCAACGATTCATCCAGTACTTCCTCCGCTGTAGGAGCCGGAATAATTCCTTCAAAATATTTATCAATCATCGCTGTTGTCCGACTTACAAGGTTGCCCAGGTCATTAGCTAGATCAAAGTTCAAACGCTGAATGAATGCTTCTGGTGTGAATATACCATCCTGACCAAATGCGATCTCACGAAGGAGGAAGTAACGAATGGAATCCGAGCCATAGCGTTCAATGAGGAACTTCGGATCAATTGCGTTTCCTTTTGATTTCGACATTTTGCCGTCTGGCATAAGTAACCAGCCATGGCCAAATACTTTTTTCGGCAACGGCAGTTCAAGCGCCATGAGAATGATTGGCCAATAAATCGTATGGAAGCGCAAAATATCTTTACCAATCATATGAACATCGGCTGGCCAGTACTTGTTGAATTTCGCATCATCTTCGCTCATATAGCCAAGCGCAGTAATATAGTTTGCTAGCGCATCAATCCATACATAAATCACATGCTTCGGGTCATTCGGTAGCTTGATACCCCAATCGAATGTCATGCGAGATACACTCAGGTCTTCAAGGCCTGGCTTCAGGAAGTTGTTCACCATCTCATTGCGACGGGATTCCGGCTGGATAAACTCAGGGTTCTCTTCAATATATTGAAGCAGACGTTCCTGATAGTTGGACATACGGAAGAAGTAGCTTTCTTCTTTTACAAGATTGACTGCACGTCCACAGTCCGGACAGACGTGTTCATCCTCTTTCTTCGCCTGATGTTCGGTCCAGAATGCTTCACAGGGTACACAATAATAGCCTTCATATTCTCCGAGATAAATATCTCCTTTATCCATAAGCTTCTGGAAAATCTTTTGTACAGCTTGTTTGTGACGCGGCTGTGTAGTGCGGATAAAGTCATCATAGGAGATATCAAGACGCTGCCACAGGTCTTTGATCCAATCCACAATCGGGTTGATGAACTCAAGCGGCTGCTTTCCTTCTTCTGCCGCTCGCTGCTGAAGTTTCTGGCCGTGCTCATCCGTTCCAGTTAGATAGAAGACATCGTATCCGCGCAAGCGTTTATAGCGAGCAAGTGCATCACAGGCAATTGTTGTATACGCATTGCCGATATGCAGTGTGTTACTTGGATAATAAATCGGTGTCGTAATATAATACGTTGGTTTCATAAATTCCCCACCCTTTCATCTCATCAAAAAAGCTCCGCGTCCGCACTGGGACGAGAAGCTCTCGTGGTACCACCCAAATTCCCTGATTGCACACGTCGTACACATACACAAACAGGCTTCAGTCCCGTAACGAGGGATACGTCATTCCCTTACTTGAAAGCTCAGGAACGAAAACTCCGGGGCCATGTTCATCCTACTTTCCTTACCGGCTTCCACCTGACCCGGCTCTCTGAAAAAGTCCGCAGAATTACTCTTCCCATCATCGTTATTTCCATTATTCACTACTATTCTATACAGAATTACCTGCATATAGTCAAGTGAAAGCCGATTTTTGTTCGGCTTTCACTTTTCTCATGGTTTAAAATTACAGTTTTGTCGAATAAAATCACGATTTTTTCTTCTTTTTGTCGAAACTTAACACTTTATAAATAAAGAAAAATTTTACTTTTTTAAAATATATTAGAACAATAATGTCGTTAAAATATTAATTACCTTACTTAAAAAATGAACTTCATACCTTTTATCCAAAATACTGGAATGTAAATTTCGCATTTTTACATTTCAATCCCAGCAATTGGTTGACCTAAAGCTCAATCCCTGATAATATAAGACTACAAACTATTGTCGAAATTTGACGACACATTCAAAGCATACTTAATGGTTTGAGAGGAGACGCAGTAAGAGATGAAATCAACAGGTATTGTAAGAAAAGTAGATGAACTGGGCCGTGTGGTAATTCCAATTGAGCTTCGCCGTACACTGGGTATCGGAGAAAAAGACGCCCTGGAAATTTATGTGGATGGCGAGCGCATCATGCTTAAAAAATATGAGCCAGCATGTATTTTCTGCGGTAGCACCAACGAAACTGTTACGTACAAAAGCAAGATCATTTGTGGAGATTGCCTGAGCGAAATGCCAACTTCGCAAAAAGCGTAATTGTACTAACCAGGTATCGATTACATTTGCACTCCCTGTTACGAACTTCATTATAAATAGATAGAGTGAAACGACAAAGGCGCTCCCTTATAGGAAGCGCCTTTGTCGTTTCATTTCTATTGGTGATACTCATTATATACGTCTCGCTTCGGAACACCACGATCATCCGCCGCCTGCTTAACCGCAACTTTAACAGACATCCCTTGCTCTATATAATGATCCACATGCTCGACTACACTCAACGCCTGCCACCACTCCACTTCTGCATCTGCCGCATCATCATCTGCTCCTGCAACAATGACAGTGAACTCTCCTCGAATGTCTCCCTCGCCTTCCAGAAAAGCAAGAACATCATCAAAAGAGCCCCGGATAAACTCTTCATACCGCTTCGTTAGCTCTCGTCCAAGCGCGACCTGGCGATTGCCAAGAACCTCCTGCATGATATGAAGAGTTTTCGTAATACGGTAGGGTGACTCATAAAAAATCAATGTTTCCTTATATACACGTAGACGCTCTAATTCCTTCCGCTGATCTTTCTTTTCACGCGGTAAGAAGCCCCGGAACACAAAACCGTCTGTGGATAGCCCGGACACGATCAGAGCCGACAAAGCCGCATTGGCCCCCGGAATCGGAATAACGGAGATGCCGTCCGCTACCGCATCCCGTACCAGTTCCTGACCGGGATCGGAAATAGCAGGAAGCCCAGCATCACTTACTAGCGCTACTGATATTCCCTCTTCTTTCAGAAGCCGAATAATCTCCGGTCCGCTTGAGCGCTGATTATGCTCATGGTAGCTAATCAGGCGCGTATCAATCTCAAAATGTGTAAGCAACTTACGCGTCTGACGTGTATCTTCTGCTGCAATGATGTCAACCTCGCGCAGCGTATGAACAGCCCGTACTGTCATATCATCCAGATTGCCGATTGGCGTTGCCACTAGATACAGCTTTCCATACGGACTATCTGCAAAACTTTTTTGAACGAACATTACAATTCCTCCGTTTTGCTGCCATAGTATATATCATGAATTTCCTCACAATACTGTCCGTCCTCTCGATACACAATAAGCGGCGGCAGCACTTTCAGATCGGGCTTTGCTCCACGTATTCCTTCTATTAATACCATATTTGCTTCTGCACCTGGTTTGGGATACACAATCCGCAGGCGCTTCGGTTCCAAATCATACTTCCGCATCTGATCCATGATCTCTGCCAATCGACCAGAGCGGTGTACATATGCTACCTTGCCCCCAGGGCGCACAAGTCGACTACTAGCCGCTATCATCTCTTCGAGTGTAAGCATAATTTCATGCCTGGCAATGGCCACATGGTCACGTTTATTCAGGAATGAGGCGTCGCCTGTAACGGGCATATACGGAGGATTGCAGGTCACCATATCATAGCGTCCGTATCCAAGAAACTGTACTGCTTCTTTTACATCACCCTGATGGACCGTAATACGCTCTTCAAGTCCATTCAATGTCACATTGCGTACAGCCATATCATACAGTCGATCCTGGATCTCAACGGCATCAATCGGACAGCGACTTCGTACACTCATCAGAAGTGGTACAACCCCGCTCCCTGTACATAAGTCAAGAATACGGCCCCGTGTCCGTGGCACACTGGCAAACCGGGCTAACAGAACAGAATCAATCGAGAAACAGAACACTTCTTTGCTTTGAATGATTTTCATGTCTTCGGTCAGCAGATCATCAATCCGCTCATCCAGATACAATGTGATGTCTTTCAACGTACGCTGCACTCCTTCATAAATTTCCTATAAAAAACGACCCGTTCTACATCGCGGGTCGTTTTGATTATCCCTGTTTGTTTAAAAATGAGAGGCAGAATAAACAATCTCCGTCTGTTCGCAAGCTTCCATAATGAACATTGCATATATGAAAACCTTCTTGATACAGACGAGCCAGATTATCGTATCCTTCTCCGACAGCAGGTTGCGTCTTTTCTTTCTTCGTACGGGAGCTAGATCCACTAGCCGCCTTCGGTTTCGGCCGCTTCTCAAGTTCACGTTCACGCTGTTGCAATCGCTCACGTAGATGCTGGTTTTCAATCAGTAGATTTTTATTTTCCTCCAGCAGCGTAATCATACCTTCCTTTAGCTGACCGATCTCCTGGTATAAACCGCCTACCTTCTCTTCAATCAGAGCGAGCTGGTGAAACATGCTTTGTTTATTCACAATCCCACCTCAGTTATTCTCTGGTCACTTCTTCAGACAACACTAATCTCTTCGAGCGAAAATTCCAGCATTTGCTCTGCTTCATACAGATTGACCTGTACTTTACGTTCTAGCAGATTAACCCCTACAACTTTCCCGTATCCCATCGCAGTCGCCACTTCTTTACCGATATCAGGAAGATCATCTTTTGCACTTTCATAGTTGTCATTCTCATACTTCAGGCAGCACATCAACCTTCCGCAAAGACCGGAAATCTTGGCTGGATTGAGTGATAAGTTCTGGTCTTTTGCCATTTTGATCGATACCGGTTCGAAGTCCCCAAGAAAGGATGAACAGCAAAGTACACGACCACAGGGCCCGATTCCTCCAAGCATCTTCGCCTCATCTCGCACACCTATCTGGCGAAGCTCGATGCGAGTTCGGAAAATAGCGGCCAGATCTTTTACCAACTCTCGGAAGTCTACACGACCATCTGCTGTGAAATAAAAAATGATCTTATTTTTATCAAATGTGTATTCTACATCGACAAGCTTCATCTTAAGCGCGTGCGCGGTGATTTTCTCCTGACATACTGCGAAGGCATCCCCAGCAAGTCGCTTGTTTTCTTCCACCTGTAGCCTGTCCAGCTCGTCTGCGATCCGCAGCACTTTTTTAAGAGGCAACACTACATCATCCTCTGAAACTTGCTTGCGTCCGATGACAACCTGCCCATACTCAACTCCACGCGCTGTTTCAACGATGACACAGTCGTTTTTCTCGACTGGAAATTCGCTCGGATCGAAATAATATATTTTACCCGCTTTTTTGAAACGGATTCCTACTACGTCAAACAAACATTATCCCTCCTGCAGACGAAGCACCATATCCTCCAGTGACAGCTGCAGATTCGCGTAATGGGCAAGCCGGTTTTTGGTCTCAAGAATAATCTTCATCCCTGTTGCCAACCGGCGCTGGCTTATGCGTAATGCCTGTTTCTGAAGGGGCTCCACCTGATCAATATTCATAACCTGGGACTCCTGCCCCAACAAGCAAAGAAGTATATCTCGGAACCAAAGCAAAAGGAGGTCAAGAAACAGGTCGATTCGCTCGACTGTTTTCTCTTGTTTCAATAGTTTATCATGAAGGGTTACAAGGGCATACGTCCCCCGCTCCCATATATCCTCACTCAATTGTATCATTAGGCTTCTCAACTGCGCAAACGATTCTGTTTCACAAAGCGCATGCGCCTGCTCAAAATCATTCGTAATTGCGGCAGCCGTACGGGCAAGTCCCGCTTTCATGCCCACAGCCTCTAGCTGGCTCGCGATCTGTTCAGGAGACGGGGCCTGGAACTGAACAATCTGGCAGCGTGACAAAATCGTCGGCAGAAGACTGTGGATCTGGCTAGTAAGCAGGATGGCTACAACTCCTCGCGGTGGTTCTTCCAGAAACTTCAACAAACTATTCGCTGCTTCCCGGCTCATCTTTTCTGATTCTTCCATAATGTATACTTTATGACTGGATTCAGCTGCCCGGTAGGAAAGCTTTTTCTGAAGCGTTTGTACATCCTCAATGCTAATGACATTTTTCTCGACGGCAATCCGGTGAATGTCGAGATGATTGCCCTCTTCAATCAGGCGACAGCTTTTGCAAGTGCCGCAACTGTCTCCATCCTGACGCACACAAAAAATGGCCTTCGCAAAATGAAGAGCCATTTTCTTCTTTCCAGCGCCTTTAGGTCCTGCGAACAGGTATGCATGGGACAGACGGTTATATTGTAAACTTTGATGAAGAAAAGAAGCAGTCCGCTTCTGCTCTGTAAATTCGCTCCACATCATACTTCACTTCTTTCATTTATTTGCTACACGTACATATTGACAAGCAAGCCGCGGATTTCTCCCACTGCATCAAGGATATTAATCCCTTTCTGCTCTTTTTTTAGAACCGCATCGGTTACTTCATTCAGTTTCTTGTCGACTTCGGTAATGATCTTGTATACTTTGCTGCGACCACGACGGCTGAACCCGTTCCGTTCTTCAAGTGCCACACCATTTTTCACTGCTTCTTCCATGAAATTTTTCACAAGTGACTTATACTCTTTCAAGTCTTTGACCGTCCGTGAACGGTTCAGGCGTTCTCCCTGTGTATCGATCTGCTGAATCAGCTTGTTCAGTTTCTCTACATCAAGCTCGCGGCTTCGCTTCTGCATGACTTCGTCGAATTCTTCATAATACTGTGGGATTACTTTTTGCTTCTGCTCAATCCCAAGCGCTTTCTCGATTGGCATATTATCGCCGATGCGCATGCTCAATCATCCTTTCGTCTGTTTCTTACGTTATCGGAAAAAACGATCGCTTCTGTTACGAAGGATGTACCGGATGCTTACGGGCCTGCAAATACAGAAGAATGTCCGCCTGTAGCCCCTGCTGGATCTCTTCTATGGAACGGTTCGCATCCACGGATACGATTCGTTCAGAATACTGCTCACGAAGAGTCATGAAGCCTTCGTATACACGCTCGTGATAGCTCGATGGCTTCTGCTCAATACGATCAGGCCCCTCCTGACTCGCAAAGCGTGTAGCAAGACGCGCCTGGCTTACTTCAAGCGGCAGTTCAAGAAAATAAGTTCGATCCGGTGCAACGCCACCCGTCGCAAAACGGTTTACGGCCAGAATGTCTGACAGCGGCAATCCCAGTCCGTATCCCTGATATGCCAAGCTGGCATCAAGAAAGCGGTCGCACAAAACAATTTTCCCTTTTTCGAGTGCCGGGACGACTTTCTCTCGAACATGCTGGGCGCGGGATGCCGCATACAGCAATACTTCCGTCGCCTCCTCCATCTCCTTGTGTTCCGGGTTCAGCAGAAGCTCTCGAATACGGTCGCTGATCCTTGTGCCACCTGGCTCGCGTGTGAGAATGACTTCATATCCCTGTTCCTGTAAAAATGTATGCATACGCGCGATCTGGGTTGTTTTCCCCGACCCGTCGATTCCTTCAAATGTAATAAAGCAACCTTTCACCTGCTGCTCCTCCTCTATGGGTATACCGCTATCATATCGGAAAAAGAACTGTGTGAACAGCGTAAGAAACAGGAGATTAGCGGAGAATCTTCACCGTCTTCATAGCAGAATCCAAGGCTCCCTGAAAGTACCCTCCTGATTCCTGAATCTGAATAATCGTGTGGGCATGTCTATCTGTAATGATCTCCCCCGGAACGAGAAGCGGAATACCTGGCGGATATGGAATGACCATCTCTGCGCAACAGCATCCGATAGCCTGATCAAGTGGTACAACGACATGGCCGGAATGGAACGCTTCCTGAAGCGGTCTGGCAGGAATAGATGTCTCCCCTGCATTCATCCAAAGCGGCAGGCAGATATCTTCTATATTTTTTGCTACAGGTATTTGTTCCGCCTCCGCCTGTGTAAGGCGTCTATCTATCCGGCTAAGCGCCCCTGCTGTACGCTGGATGGTCTGCTGATCTGTATCCAGCGCAAATACAAGTACAACGTTATGCAGGTCAGCCATCTCCGCTGTACATCCTTCCTCTTCGAGCCATTCTAACAGCTGATACCCCGTCATTTCACGTCTTGTACTTCTAATAATCCATTTCAGTGGGTCATGACTATATATTCCATATCCGCCCGTCCAGATGGTTAAAGAATGGAGACAATTATTTAGTTCGATCTGTGCTTTTTTAAGCCGATCAATGCTTTCTGGCAGCTTCTGGCGTCCTTCCTGTACAAGATAGCGCCGCGCAAGATCTAATGATGCTAATAAAGGATAGGAAGGACTGCTCGACTGTACCATAGCCAGTACAGTAGCCAGACGAATCCGATCAATCCGCTCTCCTTGCACATGCAGCATGGACGCCATCGTCATAGCAGGAAGCATCTTATGAGTAGATTGTACGACAAGATCCGCTCCACACATCAAAGCACTCTCTGGCACTGTTTCTGCCTGTCCATAATGGGCGCCGTGCGCTTCATCTACAAGCAGTGGCACTCCTGCATCACGGCATAT
Source organism: Aneurinibacillus soli (assembly GCF_002355375.1). GTDB lineage: Bacteria > Bacillota > Bacilli > Aneurinibacillales > Aneurinibacillaceae > Aneurinibacillus > Aneurinibacillus soli. Next base: position 285,351 of record NZ_AP017312.1, read on the forward strand.
TATGGATATATTTTTCAAGTCACTCCCCATTCCGTAATAGCTTGGATTGGTAAGCCAGACTGCTCGTATGCTCGGGTACTCCTGTAGCGCTTTTCTAATAGAAGACGGGTGGAGGCAAGATGCTGCTCCAGTCTCTGTCTCCATCTCCGGCGTGATAAAAACCGGATGAGCTCCTGCTAGCAATAATCCATTAAAAACGGATTTATGCGCATTACGCTGGACAAGAATCTGCTCCCCCGGCCTGCATACAGCAAAGGCAGCGGCTAAATTTCCTGCCGTAGTCCCTCCCACCAGGAAAAATGTTTGCTCTGCTCCAAATGCCTCTGCTGCAAGCTGCTGCGCTGCCGCAATGGCTTCTTCTGGATGATGCAGGTCATCAAGTCCCTTTACTTCTGTAGCGTCAATTGGCAGGATAGACGCAAAATGCATTCGTGCTTCTTGATCAAACACGTGTCCATCTTTATGACCGGGCACATGCAATGATTCCTTTTTAGTTGCTTCATATGTACGAAGTGCCTCATATAGAGGTGCCTGTTTCTGATTCATGCTATACTACTCCTCCTCTCTGTATTCTCCCACATTACCATCCCAAAAAGAAAACCCTTCTTAAAGTTAAGAAGGGCTACTACGCGTTTTGTTTGAGCCAAATCTGGCGCATTTGTTTAATGAAAAACATATATTTATCTTCAGCTGTGTCCGTTTTAATCATCTCTGTTTCACAGTGTCTGCATACAAACGAGTCAAAAATAAAAATACCTTCTGGTTCCTCCTGGCCGCAAACGATACAGTTACGATAATCATGTCCCATCATATCGTACCGCCTTTCTTTTTACATCTATTCTTCCCCATTATATTTATTTTTATACAAAATGTTCATAGTGTTATAAAGTAGTAAATTTAGCCCAAATAATTCGATTTTAGACGCCGATAAATATTTAGAGATACCATTTATTAAGGAAAGAAGGGTTCTGGTGGGTGGATTGGAAAAAATAATACATAAAGGAAAGATAGAAGAAAACGCTACTATATACAGCTATACACTTCATTATCGTTATCGCTGGAAAATTTCTATGATCGTTATGCAGTTGATGCTGCTTGTTGTTTTTGCAATCGGCTTTCTCTATACTGCTGCATTTGAATGGACTAAACTAATGAGTGTAATCGGGCAGCTCGCTCTTCTCTGGATACTGCAGGGGCTTTCATTCGGGGTCTATTGTTTTGTCTCTTCTTATTCGCTACGCTGGCATATTGATGCTCTTTTATCTCCCTGGGGAGGCTGGCGGACAAAAAATCCTCTTTCAATTACAGATTATCAGCAGAATGAGTGGCTTTTTTTCTCCCTTGGCATAGCAGTCAGTCTATTTGTTGGCGCATGGTGGGGACTTTTATACGGATACTGTATGGGAGTTTTTCATGTTGTATGCAGCATTCCTCGTCTCATTACTGTATTTCAACTGCAGAAATGGAAACAAACTGGACGCACATATATTATTAAACATGAACGACTTGGCATCGGATTATATTCTACAGCAGGGTGAATAAGCCAAAACAAAAAACCTCTATCCTAATCAGATAGAGGTTTTTTCTGTACCTTCAAAACTGAATCGAAACGAAACGTAATGCACATGGATGTGCGAACATCGGCGTTGCAACAGGACGTTGCGATTTTAGCCGATGCTCCTTTATATATTGGTTAAGCCCTCGACCGATTAGTATTCGTCAGCTCCGCACATTACTGCACTTCCACCTCGAACCTATCTACCTCATCATCTATAAGGGGTCTTACCAGCTTATGCTGTGGGAAATCTCATCTTGAGGGGGGCTTCACGCTTAGATGCTTTCAGCGCTTATCCCGTCCGCACATAGCTACCCAGCTGTGCTCCTGGCGGAACAACTGGTGCACCAGCGGTGCGTCCATCCCGGTCCTCTCGTACTAAGGACAGCTCCTCTCAAATTTCCTGCGCCCACGACAGATAGGGACCGAACTGTCTCACGACGTTCTGAACCCAGCTCGCGTACCGCTTTAATGGGCGAACAGCCCAACCCTTGGAACCTACTTCAGCTCCAGGATGCGATGAGCCGACATCGAGGTGCCAAACCTCCCCGTCGATGTGGACTCTTGGGGGAGATAAGCCTGTTATCCCCAGGGT
>NZ_AP017312.1:292500-337500 GCF_002355375.1 Aneurinibacillus soli
AATTACTACAGCTACCCCAATCGTCCACCCATTCAACAGCCTTCTCCTCCTCGTTCTAATTTATTTTTGAAAGAAATAAATAAGTACAGTAATGGAGTTATTAAGCGAATGAAATAATATAGATGCCCAGATACTTTGATAATGATGACGCAGCCATCCTAGCATTATGCCCATAATAAATAAAGGTGGGAAAAACACAGGGTCTACATGAAAAACACTGAATAATAAGCTCGAACCTAAAATTCCAGCTACCACACCAAATCGATTTGTAATCGCTGTTTGTAGCACACCCCGAAACATCATTTCTTCTGCGATTGGCACAAACACCCCGATTAGTACTATTTCCAAAAGTCCCATAATAAGACCGAGATCTCTAGCCTGTGTTACTCCACCTGAAATTTGCTTCTCACGCCAGGAACCCAGTTCAAAATGTAACCAATCCGCAATCGGGACCGTCACCCATTCATCCAGTAAAAAAGTAGAAAACAAATAACACGCCACAGCCGCTCCTATCATCGAAAGCACCCGAACCGGCCGAACAAACCCTAGCTCATCCATTCGCCCCGCAAATAAAATCAGACCACCTGCAAGCATTAAAATTTGCGATAAAAAAGATTCAATAAGTCCGCCAGATGTATCCTCCTGAAAGAAAGCACCGCCTACAAACCAATAAAGAACGTAGGTTACTCCTGTCAGCGCCTGATAAAGAGCAAAATAATACAACGTATCGGTCACCGTCAACTCTCTCTCCCACAGCAAGAGCTCCCTGCGCCGTGCTTTCAGAAGAGCCGGCACAAATAGAGCAATCGGCAGAACACTCAGGCCAATCGTGATCAAAATCAGCCATATGTTTGATTCATCAGCCGCCTCAATCCGCCACAATCCCCGTTCCGTTACTGTCCAGCGGAGTGAAGAAAACTGGAGCGCGATTGCACTGACATACCCAAGCAGCAACAATACACTTGAAACCACAGCCACTTGCTCCCACCGTCTATTATTCGTCACATCCTCACCTCGCCATCTTGTACAAACATATTCCGTATCCCTCCAGAACAGAACAAGCTCTCCTCTATAAAAAATAAAGATGCTCAGCAATTTATGCTGGCATCTTCACTTTAACATGGAAAGAGTAGAATGTTACAACTCTCTTCTTCCCTCCAGTGCTTTTGAAATCGTCACCTCATCAGCATATTCCAGATCCCCGCCTACCGGAAGGCCGTGAGCAATACGCGTCACCCGAATACCAAACGGTTTAACCAGCCGGGAAATATACATCGCAGTCGCTTCCCCCTCAATATTTGGATTGGTTGCTAGAATTATCTCCTGCACGTTTTCATCCTCCAAACGCCGGAGTAACTCAGCGATCCGAATATCTTCCGGCCCGATCCCTTCCATAGGAGAAATCGCACCGTGTAGTACATGATAATAACCTGTAAGCTCGCGTGTTTTTTCCATCGCGATCAAATCTTTCGGCTCCTGTACGACACAAATAATAGACTTGTCCCGCGATGTATCCGAACAAATACGACAAGGGTCCACATCTGTAATGTTTTGGCATACGGAGCAATAAAACAAGTTCCGCTTTGCATTTACAAGCGCTTTGGCGATATCAAGCACATCGTCTTCTTTCATGCTAAGAACGAAAAAGGCCAGACGGGCTGCCGTTTTCGGGCCGATGCCTGGCAATTTCATAAATCCATCAATCAATTTAGCTATTGGTTCGGGATAATACACGTATGCCTCCCTGTCTGTGACCTAGAACATCCCTGGCATGTTCATGCCGCCCGTGAAACGTCCCATGCTTTTCGATGCCATCTCATCGGCTTTATTGAGCGCTTCCGTTACCGCAGCCAGCACAAGATCTTCGAGCATTTCTACATCATCCGGATCAACTGCTTCTGGCTTGATTTTCACTTCAATAATTTCCTTCTGACCATTCGCTTTCACGGTTACCATTCCACCGCCGGATGTTCCTTCTACAGTCTGCTCCTTCAGCTCTTCTTGCGCCTTCTGCATTTGCTGTTGCATTTTCTTAACCTGCTTCATCATATTTTGCATATTTCCGCCACCAAACATATCATATTCCTCCTAATCGTTTATGTTTACAAGTTCTTCGCCAAACAGTTTTATCGCCTCATCAACCAGCGGCTCTGCTTTGGGAACAGCCAATGGCTCCTCTCCGGATTCTTTGGCTGGCAAAACGGCTGTCTGCTGAATCTCCTGCCACTGGCTTTCCATCAACGTAAATAATTCAACAGGGCGATTTATAAACCCTTTTACAACCTCTTCAATTAACTTTTTATTTAACTCACGTGATGTTGTCTCACAATGAATAACACTCTTAAAACAGACCACCATTCCATCCTGAGAGAGTGCAACCGGCTTGCCATCAAGAAGCCAGGCATGCAGCTGAATGCTGCGTGATTTGACTGTACCAAGAATATCTGGCCAGATGGACTGCAGCTTCTGTAGCTGCGGTTCAATCGAATGAGCCACTACATCACGAATGCGGCCGGACGGAATTTTGACCGTTGGCTGGAGGCTAGGACGACGCTTCTCCGAGCGAGTTGGTTGAGACACAGGCGAAGCCGCGCCTCCTTCTGCTTCCATCTGCTTAAGACGCTTCTCCAGTATATCGATTCGCTGCAGAAGCTGTGCCATATCCGAAGATAAAACAGCCGGCCCGTCTGAGGGACTAACTCTCTCCCCTGCAAATTCCTGTTCCGAACCCACTGTTTGGCAAAGCTGAATCAGAATTAGCTCGAGCATAATCCGCGGCTGACTGGCCCACTTCATCTCACTTTTCGCCCGATTTAACTGCTCAATAATGGAGAAAATGCGAGAGCGCTCCAGACTATCAGCCAGCTCAGGAAATCCTGGTTCCAGTGTGATTCGATCGCGAATCTCTTCTAGTGCCGGAGCTGTTTTATACAGCAAGAGATCACGGAAGTAAAACAGCAGATCATCCAGGAACTGCTCGGGGCTTTTGCCTTCCTGCACGAGGCGACGAACGATATCGAGTGCCGTAGCTGTTGACGCATCCTGAATCGCTGACACCGTCTCACTCAGCAAACCATGAGAAGCGGCACCCGTAATTGCGATCACATCTTCAAGGTCAATATGATCACCACCGAATGAAAGGGCCTGATCAAGCAAACTCAGCGCATCCCTCATCCCGCCTTCTGCCATACGCGCAATAAATGTCAGCGCCTGATCCGAAATCTTAACGTTTTCCGACTCGACCGCCTCACGCATCCGCTTCACAATTGCTCCGCTCCCAATGCGCCGGAAATCAAACCGCTGACAGCGAGAAATAATCGTGGCCGGAAGTTTATGCGGATCTGTCGTTGCCAGAATAAAAATCACATGGGCTGGCGGTTCTTCTAGCGTTTTCAGTAAGGCGTTAAACGCTTCCGTCGTCAGCATGTGCACTTCATCAATAATATATACTTTATACCGCACTTGAGTCGGCGCATACTTCACTTTATCACGAATATCCCGAACTTCTTCAATTCTTCGATTCGAAGCAGCGTCAATCTCCATGACATCGACAACAGAGCCTTCTGTAATTCCACGGCAGGCCGCGCATTCGTTACAAGGTTCCGCTGCCGGTCCCTGTTCGCAGTTAATAGCCTTCGCCATCACCTTGGCTGCACTTGTCTTTCCGGTACCACGCGGCCCGTTAAATAGGTACGCATGAGAAAAACGCTGCTCTTTAATTGCATTTTGCAGCGTACGTGTGATGTGCTCCTGGCCTACGATATCATGAAACGTCTGCGGCCGCCAAACACGATATAATGCACGATATGTCATGTTTGCCTCTCCGCTTTCTTGTCCATATATGCTGTCTGGCCATATACGGAACTAAGATAATCAATCATAGTATTTATTATATCATTGAACACACTTTACAGGAAAGAGGGGAGGGGAGCAGTCAACAAGAAGGAAGGATGACATGAAAAGTCGTGCCGAAACCTTTGCTTGAAATTCGGATACTGCCGCCCATATCGTGAATAATTTTCTGACAAACCGGTAGACCAAGTCCGGTTCCATTTTCCTTTGTTGTAAAAAAGGGTTCAAAAATCTTGTCAGCTAGATAGGGGGGGATTCCTGGACCGCTATCATGTATCGTAATCTCTAGGTTACCCTGATTGGATGCAATACGTACAGTAAGCTGTCCTTTTCCACCCATAGCCTCAATTCCATTTTTGGATATATTCAAGAATACCTGCTTTAGCAGTTCTCTATCCCCTATAATGAGTGGAAGGGGGACTTCCTGCTGCACCTTAATCTCGATCCCCTGTAGCAGTGCTTCATTTTTTATAATGGGTAAAATCTCCAGCATAACCTGCTCAATGTCAACGAGCTTGTACTGAATCTCCTTCTGCTTACTGAGTAACAAGAACTCACTTACCAGATCGTTAATCCGCTTAATTTCAATGAGCATAATATCTGTGTAGCTTTTCTCTTTTTGCATGCCAGCTTCTTCTAACGATTCCCGCATCATCTGAAGAAAACCGTTAATCGAGGTGAGTGGATTGCGAATTTCATGGGCTGTACCAGCCGCAATCTGCCCGATCATAGCCAGACGATCACTGCGTTCGATTTTCTCTTCGAGTGAGCGCATATTCGTGATGTTTTTGAAGATATAGTAGCCACCCTTGATCTGGCCCTCTGCATCACGAAATACATCCGAGTCGACAATCAGCTCAAACCGCTGTTCCCCATTATTCCACGAATAGGGTTTATCCGATACCGTAACACCACTCAGCAGAGAAGAAGAAATAAATCCCTGTTCTTCGCCCATTCCCGGGAAAGCTTCTTCAATTTTCTTATTAATGATCTCGGTCTTGCGCACCCCCAGAATGGTGCAGGCTTTATTGCTAATCTCCAAAATCCTGGCTTCCTTATTCAGCAGAATAATTCCCAGATTTACCTCGCGAACGATTTGTTGATAAATAAACGGGAAAGTAGACTGCCCCTGAGCTTCTTGAATGCCCGGTAGGATAATATAATGAATCGCATCCTCTCCGTTCCCCCTGTAAATCATCAAATCGCACATGCATGTACCGCCGCTTTTTAACCGTAGCAAACTGCGAGGCGTCTGGGAAAAACGCTCGCGCATAATATTGCAATAGGAAAGCCAGCCTTCAAACGAATCTTTCGTTACGAATAAATCCTGATATGTCTTTTGCTTAATTTCTTCGTATGTATGGCCAGTTGCCTGAAGCAAGATTGCATTCGCCTCTACAATGTGACCCTGTCCATTAAAAAACACAGCGGCAAATGGCATCGTATGCAGATGTATTTCTAATTCGTCCATCCCGATCTCTAAATGAAATGAATTACCAGACATTGCGTCTCCCCTCCATAAACTAGGGATAATTGCCATTTTGTCATTTATTATGTTGACTATACTAATTCTGTTTTCCTTTCTCATTTCCTTTCTTTTCCGCAAAAAATAAGAACTCCCGGTGTAAAATACACCGGGAGTTCTATAAAAGGGAACCGCACACCTATCTTCGATACGTACATCCGGGCGGCCCCGTGTAGTTAGCTCAAACCAGGCACCCCTGCGGCACACGAAAGATACCACTTATGGCTGCTTCCTTCCGGACCTGACCAGGTTCATGGGCTTCCGTTGCGCAGGACCCGGCTCTCAACACCACTTGCACGGACCTGACCCCACATGTTACGCACCTCTGATAGGAATTCAACCCCGCTACAGCGGATTGCGGGTTACAGGGCACCGCTACCTCCCCATCTAGTGCGGAAACTTATACGCATTTATCAAGCAGTGTTAACTGCCCATTCATCATAACAAAAACAGGACAGATGTGCAAGCTGGTCGATTAAGGAAGGGGATCTAGCCTGTATCGTACAGACTCTACCCATTCGATTTGTTCAGCTGTCAGAACCATTTGTTCATCTTCTTTTATAAGCGTTGGATTCATCGGCGTATCTGCCTGTACCTGTATAACCTGCCAGACAGTTTGGTCTGTTAATCGTACCTCACTGCCAATAGGAAATGGATTCAGAAGCCAGCGATACGCCTGCAACTGATTCATGTCACGCTCCCATATGTACGTCACCAGCTTTTCATATGCTTTTTTCGGCTCGATCCAGCCGCTTTTGACCGTTGCAAATAATTGCTGTGCATAATAGCGTGCATATCTTTCATCTGCGCTCGTCTTACCAGCCAGTATACAGGCCTGCTGAAGCAGACTTGCTGTATACAAGATCGCAATCTGATGTACAAAACCGGAAAAATCATCCGGGGTATGAATACGAAGCTGCTCCACAATTAGCTGTTGAAGAGAAACTTTTTTCTTTAATTCTCGCAGCATAAACCCATAATCGTGCAGGAATAACACACTGTTTATTGAGGAATCAAGCGTCTGGATAATCCGTATAATTTGCTCCATCCATTCATCTGCCTGCACACATACTTTTGCTATTTCAAGTCTGTTCATCCACGTAAGATGCTGACTTTGAAGTACAAGAGGAGCTTTCAGCCATACTCTCCCACTATCGTCCACCACATCAATCGCCAGAACCACGCCTGCTTTTAGGAAAGAAACGGGGAGTAAAATATTTTTCTCTTCAGCGATGCTCATTACCTTCACCCCATTCAATCAAAAGCATCGTATAATCATCTTCCCGTGTCGGATGCTCTTTCTGAATTTCCTGTTTGAGACGCATCTGGAGCGGATCGAGCTCATGGTAATCTGATGATCGAAAAATTGTAGTCAGCTGCTCAATCCGCTTCGCATTTCCTTCCGGATCATGTCCTTTCTCATACACACCGTCTGTCATAAGCATAAGACGTCCCATCTTCTCTACTTCCAATCTCTTTGTTTCATGTCGGTTCGTTTCAATAATACCGAGCGGCAAAGAAGTAGAACCCAGACAATGAAGTGTATTCGCTTCCATATCAAGCACATAACCATTCGGATGGCCTGCATTCGCATATTCCACAGTTCCAGTCGATACATCTATCACGACATAAATGCAGCTAACAAACATCGTTTCCGGGAGGCGGAAGAACAGTCGGCATAGATGGGCGTCCAACTCCTTCATAACCGTGGCAGGATCGGTCACTTTGGTAGCCAATCCGCCTAAAAGCGTACGAATCGCCATCGTAATTAAGCAAGCCGAAAAACCGTGTCCCGACACATCCAGCAAGAATAATGCTGCTTTGCCATCGTCAAGTGGAATAAACTCGAATAAGTCACCACCGAGAAGGTAATATGGCTGATGTATGTACGTGAAGCGAATGGCTCCTTTTTTCACTTTCTGAGGATGCAGACTTTTCTGAACAAGAGTGGCGATATTCAGCTCTTTTTGTACAGCATGAAATCGACTCATTCGCTCATTCAGGCTACGGGCATGTGCGATGTACTTCTGAACCATCAGACGAACTTCGCGTACATCAAGAGGGTAGGAAAAAATATAGGCGACACCACGGTCAAAATACAACAGTCTATCTTCGAAATAAAGTCCCGGACAATCAAGTAGAATAGGCAAAAGCGGCTCAACGTTTCTCAACTCATGGATGGCTTCTTTAAGCTTTTCCGCTTTTTCAGCGCTGGCAGCACTGACCAGTACCAACTCAACGGTCGTAACACGTTCCATAACGCGCCGCAAATGCGAGACATCCTTCACCTCTAACAAGCGATACTGCATGGAAAGAAGAGAACGCATAAGCGGCTGGGGCGTTCCAAGAAGCAGAATAGTGCCAGCAGACTCTGACATAAAAACAGACACACCTTTTCTATGAATTTTTCATCATAGACAACTAGTAAAAAAACAGCGGTTCCTTTCTGATGGAATCGCTGTCCTACTAGTTGTCAATATTTTTTGTCAAAATTAATAAGACGATCAATTTCATCCAACGCTTTTACGGAATGGGTAAACCCTTCTTTCTCCTTCGTGATGGAGTGACTGATCTCGATGAGAAGTCCTGTTAGTTCTGTGAGATCAAGGCTGTCTGTATACGTTTCAAGCTCATTAATTTTTATAACGATATCACGCCCCAGCCGTTCACTGTAAGGCTGATTAGCCATGGTCCGAAGTTCGGTCGTAAGCGTTCGGATAAGCGGTACCAATTGTCCACGGGACGGTGAGAATGATTCCGGACGCTTGGTTACCCGACCTTCACGATTAATAATCAGGCCGTTTGTGTAACGAGCATCCCCCGTTAATGGATCGATCGACATTTTATCCGGGCGGCCTTTACGCGGCTTCTCAAGCGGCTTTTCAAACGGTTGCTCTACAACTGAAAACACTTCCTGAACACGAGCCATTCTTGGGTCTGACACTGGAATCTTCTCATGTTGTCTGACTTCACGATACAAACTTTTGCGCATCTCCTGCTCGAATTCGGAAGAGGTGGTATTGTCGTCAACATTGACCTGGTAAGGTGACGGATTCGCAGGGACTATCTCTTCCATCTGATCTTCTGCCTCTACATTCAGTGTGGCTGTACCAAATCCGGCTCCAGCCAAAGCAACAGAAAGTAGTACCCCCCTGACAAGCTTTTGTTTCTTCATTGTATATTCTCCTCTTGTGCCGTCTCTATAATTAATTACTGCTTCGAGAAAAATAGTACGTGTTACTCTCCGCTTTTTCAATAATAAATTAAGTCTGTTTCCAGAACTTTTTCTTGGCTATACAAAAAACCGCAGCATCACGCTACGGTCTAGATTTTATATGTATGGCGGAGATGGAGGGATTCGAACCCCCGCGCGCCGCAAGACGCCTAACTGATTTCGAGTCAGTCCCCTTCAGCCGGGCTTGGGTACATCTCCATAACACTACGTATTTTATCATAACAAAATTACGAGATGCAAACAAAAATCTTTCGTCTTGCTTTTATCGAAAACTCTTTTTATAATAAAAAATAAATTTAGACTGACTGGTCAGTTTAAAAAAAGTTCGGGGTGAATACATGCGGACAAAAACAAAAGAACTGATTTTTCAAGGGGCGCTTAAAGCGTTCGCAGAAAAAGGATTTAATGAAACAACCATGGAGCAAATCGCCGAGATATGTGGTGTAGCGAAAGGAACACTGTATTACAACTTCAGCACAAAAGAAGACCTTTATATTTTCGTGATGGAATCAGGCGTGCAGCATTTCACTTCCATGATCCGGGATTACATTGAGATTGTTAGCCACGACGACTTCCGAGAGCGGGTCATCCGCCTGACAGAAGCACATCTTGATTTCTTCGAGAATCAACAAGACTTCTGCCGCCTGCTGCTCAGTCGCAGCTGGGGAACACAAGAACGACATCATACAGTCCGACATGTGCTACAGGAATATTTTAACCTGCTAGAAAGCGAGCTTCACACCGCCCAGGGGCAGGGAAAACTGCTAGCCAGCATTGATGTCAAAACAGCCGCTAGCAGCTACTTTGGCATGGTTGGATTCACAGCCATGCGAGCCATTATTTACGGACAATCACTCGATAATGTCGCACTGCGAAGCAGTTTACAAAGTCTTGTTCTTCATATGATGGGAATTTCTGATCAAGAATAGAGGAGAGAAAACGATGAAAGCGATTCGAATCACCATGTTCTCGGCAATGGCACTGCTGATTGGAGGAGGGACGTATGCGCTGGCTTCCTACCAGGAAACCGGGCGCATTGAAGCCGCATCTGTAGATCAGCCAACCGCCTATGTAGAAGCAACCAATATGAATCTCAGCTTTAAGATTGGTGGACGTATCAATCAGATCTATGTAAAAGAAGGGGATCATGTAAAAAAAGGCCAGCTTCTAGCACGAATTGAGAGTAAAGAGCTACAAGATAAGGCTGCCCAGGCTCAGGCTGCCCTTCAAGCAGCTGATGCTGGAGTAGGTCAGGCTCAAGCATCAGTATCAGCAGCGGAAGCGAAAAAACTACAGGGAAGCAACTCCGTCACCGTAACAGCCGAAACAGCCGAGCAACAAGTTTCTCAGGCGCAAGCTGCCGTGAAAGCGGCACAAGCACATCTCGAAGCACTAAAAAATGGCGCCCGTCCAGAAGAAAAACAGCAGGCACAAATTAAAATGAACGCCGCCAAAGAGGCAAACCGCATCGCAGAAGATAATCTGAAACGGACACAAGCTCTGTTGCAAGCCGGGGCTGTCCCTCAAGCCAAAGTAGACGAGGCGGAGCTCAACTATCAAAAAGCAAAAGCAGAATATGATGCATCTGTTAAGCAGTATGAACTGGTAAAACAAGGACCACGTACAGAAGAAATTAAAGCAGCTCAAGCACAGGTAGAACAGGCCCAGGCAGCGGTCGCACTTGCAGAAGCGAACAGAGGTCAGGTCACACTTCGCCAGGATGATGTGCGGGCTGCTCAGGCGGGTGTTTCTCAGGCACAATCTGCGGTTTCGTCCGCATCTGCTGGTGTATCCAAAGCCCAGGCAGCTTTAAACGAAGCGAACACGTACATTAGCTATACTGAATTACGAGCACCATCTGACGGCGTCATTACCGTACAATCCGCACAAGTTGGAGAACTTGTCGGCGCAGGCTTCCCGGTTCTGACACTTGAATCCAACCAGGATCGCTGGGCAAAATTCTACTTCCCGGAAAACCGAATGGCAGGGATGAAAACGGGTGATGAAGTCGGATTAAAGGTAATCTCCACCGGCAAAGTAGTCAAAGGTCGTATAACGGTTATTCAGCCGGCCGCTGATTTTGCGATCCAGAAGCCAAGCCAGGGTACAGGCGATACGGATGTACGCTCATTTGGTGTAAAAGTAACCTTACTTGATCTGCCTGATACAACAGCAACCGGCATGACGCTGCAATGGCAGGGCAAAGGAGCGAAATAGCATGGAAAACCGTCTCAAAATCGGGGACGTTATCCGGGAAGAGTGGCAGAATATCCTCAAGGACCGCCGTCTATTCACAATCCTGTTCATCGTCCCGCTTATGTATACCGCCCTGTTTGGCTATTTATATACGAATCAGCGGATAAAAGAAATCCCGACTATCGTGTACGACGGAGACAACAGTCAGCTCAGTCGCCAGATCGTACAGTCATTCGATCAGACCGAAACGTTTCAGGTCAACCGACAGGTACACTCGGAACCAGAAGTTGAGCGAGCGATTGAGCATGGAGAAGAAAAAGTTGGAATCATTATTCCGAATGACTTCGAGGCGAGATTAAAGCATGGTGAGAACGTGCCGGTTCTTACGTTTATTGATGGAAGTAACATGCTGTTTTCCAATGCGGCAACACGCGCCGCTAATCAGGTTGTCACAACGATTGGGTATGGCGCCTCTTCCATGAAACTAAAACAACAGGGGCTGCAGGATGAGCAGATCTCCTCAACGTTCGCCCCGATCCCGTTCCGATCCCGCGTCCTGTATAATCCGATGTTTAACTATAACTACTTCCTTGTGTATGGCCTGATCGGCACCATTTTACAGCAAATTCTGCTGCTCGGAATTGCGCTTGCGATTACACGGGAGAAAGAACAGGGGACATGGAGCCGATTTGCTCAATGGCGTGATATGCCCTGGCGGATTGCCTATGCCAAAGCTGCCCCTTATTTTCTGATCGGTATGGTGAATAACGTCACGGCATTCAGTATGGCACTGTATATGTATCACCTGCCGTTCCGAGGACTTATTGTACCAGCACTGGCGCTGGCTGCCTGCTTCTCGATCGCACTGATTGGACTTGGATATTTTATCAGCATGTTCTCTAGCAACCAGCTCGGATCGACGCAGACGGCTATGCTGATTGCCGTTCCTTCCTTCCTCTTATCTGGATTTACGTGGCCATTTGAAGCGATGCCTCACCCGCTATATGTGCTCAGTCATGCTCTTCCGCTCACGTACTTCCTTGATGGAGTACGAGAAATCTTTATCAAAGGGCACGGGTTTGACATGATATGGCGTGACTGTATCGCTCTCCTGCTTACCGGAGCAATCACGTTTTTTGCAGCATTCATACTAACACCGCTGTTCCTGAAAAAACAGAAAGAAGGAGACTACGATTCCTCCCCTTCCACCTTGTCCATGTAAGGAAAAAGGATGAACCACTCTACCTGTGGCTCATCCTTTTTTTCGTTTCTGTCGCAGCGCTCGGAAAAAATCCCGCAGCAAGTTCGCACACTCTTCTTCTCGTACACCATGCACAAGTTCGACCTGGTGATTAAATCGATCTTCTTGAAGTAAATTCATTAGACTTCCGGCACAGCCTGCTTTCGGGTCCATTGCGCCGTATACGACACGGGGAATACGCGCCTGCACAATCGCACCTGCGCACATCGGGCACGGCTCTAATGTCACATACAACGTCGTATCAATCAACCGCCAGCCTTTCATCACGTTACTCGCTTCTTGAATCGCAATAATTTCGGCATGAGCAAGCGGATTCTTGTCGGTTTCCCGTAGATTATAGCCAGTCCCCACTACCTCCCCATTGCGGACAATGACCGCCCCAATAGGTACTTCACCACGTTCTGCTGCTTTTTGTGCTTCTTCCATAGCCAGTCCCATATAATACTCGTCGTTCATCTTTGCCCTCACCTCCTTGTATTTCTTTATTTTGGAAAAAACAGTATACTATCATCATACCTGTTAGAAAGTGGGGCGTTATGATGCAAAGCTTAGTTCTATGCACCGAAGGCACCTGCACCTTAGACATAACAGACAATATACTGGATAAATATCATGTAGAGCTGATACGATTTGACCTCGCATGGGAACTATTTCTCGGACAAAGTGGGCGAAACGAAACAGGCGAGCTAGATATCCCTGCCGGCAATCCTCGTACCAAATGGTTCGGGCTTCATCAATGGCTGCGCAGTACACTTGGCTTACATGTCGATATACTGCATACTGAACCGAAGCGACTGCTTGCTGTGCTACCACCGTCCTCCCTCGCAGCGTATGAATACGTAACCCGTACCTTATCCATGTATTCTACGTCTCTTGGTGTTCTTCACACAGGTAAAATGAACGGGCGTGATATTCAGTGTGCCATTACCTGCTTTTATGAGCAAGGTAGCCATGCTGTCGTAACAGATGGTTGGGTTCCTCCCGTTATCAATTTGCATGAAAAACCAACTCCACTGCTGACAAAAACATCAAAAGTACAGGATGGTAGTACGTTTACGTGGCTCGGCGGGGTACTTGGCTCCGATCGGCTTTTTGCTCAGGTGTACCATCTCACCTCTGAGTCAGGAGCAAACCGCCTCCATAGTCACTCTCATGTAGACGAGATGTTTGTTATTCTGGATGGGGAAGGCACGCTCATTACCGAATCGGGAAGTTCCCCTGTCAAAAAAGGAGACTTGATTGCCAAACCAGCAGGCTCTGGACTTTCAACTCGGCTTCTCCCCGGTCCATCTGGCATGCAAGTACTCGATATTGAGGTCTGGGCACACAGTGAACAAGCAGATGTTGTTTCGTATCCACAGCACGGAGAATTATTTGTGCGCGGGCGAAGTTTACATCATGTGACCGCATTGGACAATCTGCTTTCCGCAGATGATATGATGAAGCGCTATACTCAATTATACCGACGCAATCGGGATGGCACGGTGACAAGCGATTGACAACGATCCCAAAAAGGAGGTCGGCACATATCCTCCTTTTTGGGGGTAGTTATTTCTTTGGAATAATCACAAGTGCATTGCTTAGCAGGCGTCCGGGCTTAGTTACATATTTCCCATTTGCATACAAGCCGGATGAAGCACCTCCGTCCATATTCAGTGCCGCTTCCAGATCAAGTGCTTTGCAGATTTGTGCCAGTTGTCCGGTTGTAACGTTCGGCACAGTTCCCAATACAAGTCGATTTGTTTTTGTATATCCGATAAAGCTGCGCTGCCCGCTCTGTGTTGTAATTTTTGGATCATTCATCCCTTCCGCTTTCGGGTTCAGAACGATTTTACCTCCTTGCAGCAAGGTCGGACCTGCACTTGTCATATTCTCGAACTGCTCGTCCATTGTTTTAAAGCTGCGAGAGCTTCCGATAACAGGCTTATTGGCTTCCGTGAAGCCAATAGAAGCTCCGGTCCATCCTTCGTTTACTTCCTGATAATTAATAATGATTTCTCCGTGCGTCTTTTTATACGCCCCTTTATCATAGGAATTAAAAAATGAACCATTAATTGCCGCATAAGCTCCCGTACGCTTCGCCATACTCTCCAGGCTTTCTGTTGATCCAATCTTATTGCCTGCCAGCACAGGCAATATCTCGAGCTTCGCATCATTCAGGTTCACATACACAAGCTTCACCGCTCGCTTTCCCCCGCTGAAGCTTACCGTCTTGCCCGTGGCAACTACACTGGCCGTTCCTGCTGCCTGAGCCGGTAAACTTACCACTCCCAGCACGAGAGAAAAACTAATGAACAAGCTTAACCATTTTTTCACCATATCCTCCGTTCCTTTCCTAAAAATCCAGATATACTACACCGCTTTTATTATAGCGCACAGAAAAACAAAACACCCGATTCCAAAAAAGTAGAATCAGGTGTTTATACTATTCCTTATTGTACAGCTGCGAGAATGTCTTTACGAAACGAAAGCAGAGCTTTCGCAAATGCTTCTGGCTTCTCAAGCATAATATAATGGCTTGCGCCTTCAATTTCGATTGCATTAACCCGTTCATTACTCACAACAGCTTTTTCCTTCGCACCTTTTGGTAAAAGCCGGTCTTCTGTTCCGTACAGAGCAAGAATGGGAACGGTCAGACTGCGGAATGTATCTTCTCCTTTGTACGCACTGCAAGCCGCAAAATCCGCATGCGTCACGTCCATCGGCACCGCTGACAGCTGAGCACGCTCTTCTTCAATCAGCTCTACAGAAGCGTCTTTTCCATACGAAGCGGTAAAGAGCATGTCAGGGAACGTGCCTGCTTCAAGTTCAGCAAGAATTTTTGGATGCACTGGCATCTCATAATGACTGGCATTTAAGACAAGCCCCTTCACGTGAGATGTGCGGGCCACAAGCTCAATGCCCACGAGTCCACCCATAGAATGACCGACGAGAATGACATCTTCTTCACCAAGTTGCTCCTGTAACCAGGCCGCCTGTTGCTCAATCGTTGTGCAGTACGGTACCTCATTATCTCCATGCCCCGGCAGTTCGATGATATGAATCGGTGCACCTTCGAGATACGTCTCGATACCGCGATATTTTGCTTTGGTTCCGCCTGCGCCGTGAATAAATACAAAGGGAAGTTGTTCCGAAGCCGCCATCCTTATTCCTCCTACATTACATGATCGAACGGGAAATCACCACACGCTGAATCTGGTTCGTTCCCTCGTAAATTTGTGTGATTTTGGCGTCGCGCATCATGCGCTCCACCGGAAATTCCTGAATGTAGCCGTAGCCACCCAGAATCTGCACCGCATCCGTTGTTACTTTCATCGCCGTATCCGATGCGAATACTTTCGCCATGGAAGCAAGCTTCATCATGGATGGGTCTTTACCTTTACTGCCAAGGTTGTCAAGAGAAGCCGCCGCACGGTATACAAGTCCACGCGCCGCTTCAATCTGAATCGCCATATCTGCTAGCATGAATTGAATGGCCTGGAAAGAGCCGATCGGGCGTCCGAACTGTTCGCGCTCTTTCACGTACTCCAGACATACATCCAGTGCACCCTGCGCGATGCCAAGTGCCTGCGCTCCAATGCCTGGTCGTGTTTTATCCAGCGTCTTCATCGCAACAAGAAATCCTTCGCCGTCTTCGCCAATCATATTTTCTTCTGGAACCATGCAGTCCTCGAAGAAAATCTCAGCGGTCGGTGAGCCTTTAATGCCCATTTTCTTTTCTAGTTTGCCTATGACAAAACCCGGTGTGTCCTTCTCAATAGCAAAAGCCGCATACCCTTTGTCGGTTTTCGCAAACACGCTGTATACATCTGCTGCGCCACCATTGCTGATGAAGCACTTCTGTCCGTTCAGACGATAGTAACGTCCGTCTTTTTCGGCACGTGTTTTCATATTTTTCACATCTGAGCCGGCACCGGGTTCCGTCAGGCCAAATGCAGCAATCTTGCGTCCGGTTGCCAGATCATGCACGTAGCGCTCTTTGAGCTGCTCACTGCCACCAATAATGATAGGCAATGTACCAAGCTCCTGTACAGTTAGCACCTGGGAAGAGGACGCGCACACACGCGCCACTTCCTCGACGATCAAGCAGTAGCTAAGCAGATCAAGTCCGGCACCACCGTATTGTTCCGGCAGATTTGCACCAATGTAGCCGTATTCGCTTAGCAGCTCTTTGATGTCAAACGGGTACTCGGCCTTTTCGTCGATTTCCGCTGCACGTGGCTTGATTTTTTCCTGCGCTAGTTTGTGAATTCCCTGTTGTATTTCTTTCTGCTCGTCTGTCAGTGCAAAGCTCATTTTCACTTCGTTCCCTTCGTATAATCATAGAATCCTTTACCGGATTTACGTCCGAGATGGCCTGCACGAACAAGCTTGCGCAGAAGAGGTGCGCTGCGGTATTTGGAATCCTGTGTTTCTTCATACAGAGAATCCTGTACATACAGAAGGGTATCGAGACCAATCAGGTCAGCCAGTGCCAGCGGTCCAATCGGATGGTTTGCGCCGAGCTTCATGCCTTTGTCGATGTCTTCTGCACTTGCTGTACCTTCCATCAACACAAAAATAGCTTCATTAATCATCGGCACGAGAATACGGTTTACCGCAAACAGCGGTGCTTCTTTCACGTCGATCGGATCTTTACCGATTTTCTCAACAACCTCTTTCGCTGCCTGATACGTTTCTTCTGATGTGCTTTGGCCACGAATCAACTCAACCAGCTTCATAACCGGAACCGGGTTGAAGAAGTGAACACCGATCACTTTATCCGCACGGTTCGTTACACTCGCGATTTCGGTTACGCTCAAACCGGATGTGTTTGTCGCCATGACAACGCCTTCTGCTGCGACTTTATCCAATTTTGCAAACAGTTCTTTTTTAAGCGCCATGTTCTCGCTTACTGCTTCAATGATGAAGGACACCTCGCCCAACGCTTCCCATTCCGTTGTTGTCGTAAGTAATGCCTCGTATTCTTTCTTCTTCTCTTCTGTCAGACGGCCTTTCTCAATACCACGGTTCCAGTTTTTCTGAATGCCGCTTAAGCCCCGGTCAAAGAACTCGGCTTTCTGCTCAACTGCTACCACTTCAAATCCAGCTTCTACTGCTGCCTGTGCAATGCCGGAACCCATCGTTCCGAATCCGATAATTCCAATCTTCTGTGCCATCTCTTAGTCCCCCGCTTTTTATTTATTCTGAAATTGTGGAGCACGACGTTCAAAAAATGCCGCCACTCCTTCATTTTTATCTTCTGTCAGACAAATCTCACCAAAAGCCTGTGCTTCTTCATTCAAGCCCTCTTCCAGTGATGTAGCAAGCCCGCGATCAATAACACGCTTCGCCGCCTGCACCGCAAGTGGACCTCGTTCTAGAATGATCCCCGCCCAGCGCTTTGCTTCTGTCAATGCGTCTATATCAACCAATTGTTCTACAAGTCCAATGCGCTCTGCTTCTTCTGCTGATATGAATTCTCCAGAGAAAATAAGCTGTTTGGCTTTGCCCGGCCCAACGAGACGAGCGAGGCGCTGTGTACCGCCGTATCCTGGAATGATGCCCAGCTTCACTTCTGGCAGACCGAGCTGTGATTTGCGGCTCGCAATTCGGAAATCGCATGCCAGTGCCAACTCTAACCCGCCACCCAGTGCAAATCCGTCAATCGCGGCGATAACCGGCTGCTTCAGCCCTGCAATTCGATTGAAAATACCTTGTCCACGCTTGCACAATTCGACACCTTCTGCCTGCCCAAGCTGCGGAAATTCCTTAATGTCTGCTCCAGCAACAAAAGCCTTCTCCCCGGCACCTGTAATGATAATAGCCGCGCAGTTATCATCAATCTGATTCAACAGCTCATCCATCTGTTCAAAAAACGCTGCATTCAGGGCATTCACCGGCGGCGCATCAATCGTAATGACACCGAGTCGGTCTTTCAGTTCCCATGTAACTTTCATCATTCTCCACCTCCGTAATAAAAACTCCTTATTCGATATACTTTTATTCTAGCAATAATAATGCCAGTTTTCCCAGAAAAATTTTTGGTTTTTTCAAAACAATATGAGATTATATCATTTCTTAAGGATACAAAGTTGTATCTTTGTTTCCGAATTGTTTCCTATAGAAACAAAAAAACCTACAGCAATCCGTATTTTTTCAACTTTTGATAAAAAGCTTTTCGACTAATCCCCAGACGCTCGATTGCCGCCGTTTTTGTCCGACTCACTCGCAACGCTTCTATAATCATTTCTTTCTCCGTTTGCTCGATAGCCCCAGGAAGCCCGATCCCCCCCTCATAAATAGGCGTGGTATCTTCCATCTTCTCTGCTTCTCTCTCCTGCCGAATACTCTCCGGCACATCATCCGGTACAAAATATGAACGTGGGCAGATCGCTGTCATTCGCTCTAACACATTCCCAAGCTCACGCACGTTCCCCGGCCAATCGTATTGCTCAAACATCTCGTACACTTCTTGCGTGAGCGTAATATGTTTTCCGTATTTCATGCTTAAATCACCCATAATTGTATGAATAAGCAGCGGAAGATCCGGCTTTCTTTCCCGCAGCGGTGGGATATGGATGGGAACAACGTGCAGCCGATAATACAGATCATTGCGGAACGCCCCGGTTTCCATCATCTTGTTTAAATTACGATTCGTCGCTCCGATGATGCGTACATTGAGCGGGACTGGATTCGTTCCACCGACCCTACGAAACAAACGCTCCTGCAATACACGCAACAGTTTGGCCTGAAGAAATAGCGACAGCTCCCCAATCTCATCAAGAAACAGCGTACCACCTTCCGCCAGCTCCAGAAGCCCTTTCTTCCCCCCTTTGCGTGATCCGGTAAACGATCCGTCCTCAAAGCCAAACAACTCACTTTCAAACAAGGATTCCGGTAGTGAGGCCATATTAATCGCCACAAACTCACGATCCCGGCGTGGACTCGCTTCATGAATCGCCCGGGCGAACACTTCTTTGCCTACCCCGGTCTCCCCATACAACATGATCGTAGCTTCCGACTCAGCTACCTGGCGGGCTATATGCACAGCCTGCCTCATCACTGGAACATGACTCTCCAGCATTTCAAAAATTTTATTATGCAGCTGTTCTTCCAGCCGGGTAGAGTATGTTTTATACCGCTCTAACTCATCCTGTAACGCGTAAAATTCGCTTATATCTTTCATAATGGCAACCGCCCCGATCAGCTCACCATTCTCTATCAATGGCGTGATATTGGCGAAAACATGGATGTTCAGCGAGTGAAGATAGCTGTAATCATTAATCAACGGTTGTCCGTTTTTCAACACGTCATGAATGCGCGCTTTCGGCTCAACCTTGCTTAACTTACGCCCAATCAGTTTGTCAGCGGGCACACCAAACTGAACTGAGTATGCATTGTTAATATACACAATGGTACTGTCCCGTGCGATGACCAGCACGGCATCATGCAGTGACTCAAGAATCGAAAGCAAATGATTCGCAAGTTTCATTACCCATCCCCCTTTCTTTTTATTATAACGTAAAAAGGTAATTTCTTTGATTTACGTATTAATAATCCATAAGAACTACCGATAATATAGTTATAAGGACTTACAAGGGGGTTGGTAGGATGAATCGAGAACGAATGCAGCGTCTATCACGTGTTGCACATGAGATGATGCCAGAGCCGTCTGTTTCCTACCCAAAAAAGCAACTACCACATACAGCAATTACAAGACCGTTCAAACCATTTTTCATTCATCATTCTGCTTCAGAATGTGTAGCTTATACAGATGATAAGGAAGAAACAAACACTTCTTCTTTTAATCAGTACATTTAGGATATTTTTACTATTTTTTTGAAAATCCTAATAGATATTACACCAAAAGGTATTTATAATAGGAAAGTGCAAGTGATTGAATAAAGCGGGGGCGAGCAAGAATGGATCAATTAAAATCAGCTATGTCTCTATTCGGGACAATGTCGCTGATTATGTCTGTATTCGTTTTGATTTGTTTTGGTATTTCTCACATCTAAGGTTACACCTACCTTACTTAATAAAAAAAAGAGTGCAAAGGGTTTTCGCGCCTTTTGCACTCTTTTTTTGTCTAGCAACCTATTTTGTGTATAAATGCGAGATTAGCGACCGTTTACGGCATCTTTCAGCGCTTTACCCGGTGAGAATGCTGGCACTTTGCTCGCTGCAATCTCGATTTCTTCGCCTGTTTGTGGGTTACGGCCTTTGCGAGCTGCACGTTCGCGGCTTTCAAAGTTTCCAAACCCGATCAACTGTACTTTTTCGCCTTCTTTCAGCGCTTCTGTAATCGCATCAAATACCGCTTCTACCGCCGCAGATGCTTCTTTTTTTGTCATATCTGTTACTTCTACTACTTTCTCAATTAACTGTGTTTTATTCATTATGTACTCCTCCTTAACGGATTTTGATTTTCATAGAATGATACCGCCTATATCCATTTTTCCAATATTGAGCTGGCTTTAAACATTGCTCTCCCTAAATTGTTTGCTCTTGTTGGGCAAAATCCTCTTTTTATCTTCAAAAAATATGGAGCAGCCCAGGCCCAGGCCTCATATGATGACAGGGAACACAAAACACAAAGGGGGCAACGAGGATGGCAAAAGCAGCGAAAAAACCGGGTACGAAGAAGAAAATCACTCCGATTCAACATGAGGACCGTAACCGTTTTAATATGAAAGTCGTAACGTCAGATAAGTGCCGGGTCTGTACGCAGCAGTGCCAGCGTGGCCTGGCGTATCTCGACAGAATGACCCAGCCCGGCACAAACATCGGTAAAGGGGTCCCATGCATCCTAACAAAAGGAAAAGCGTACAAATAAAAAAGCCGGGTGCGGTTCGCCGCACCGGCATAATCTAATCCAGAGTTATGACAAAGACACATCAGCAGGAGATAAGCTTGCAAGCAAACTCGCAAGCGAAGGAGAATCAGTGATAATATGCGGTTCGTATCCTGCCTGACGAATCGCTTCTGCTGTTTTTGGCCCCATACAGACAAGCTGTGCGGCGCGAAGAATACCGGAGACATCCATATCTGTTTCCGCTAAGGCATGCATCAGTACGGAAACAGACGCCGCACTCGGGAAAACAATGGTGTCGCGCGGCTCTTCCGCAAGCACCCGCTCCATCATTCGGTTATATTCCTTGTGCGGCTGCTTTTCATACAAAGAAAGTGTATCGCACGTATACGCCGGATTCTTTTCGTGCTCCTCACTGCCTCCAAGTAGAAGCCCTTTGCCCGGCGATGGCCCGGTAAGGATCGAAGCCTGCAGACCACGCTCTGCCAGCCGTGCCTGTGTACGGGTCGATAAAGCGTACAATTCGGCCCGCAGATCACGTATGTCGAGCCCCATATCCTGATAGGCCCGGAAAAAGAAACCGACACTTTCTGGGGATGTAAATAAAAGCGCATCATCTTTCACGCTATTCCGGATTCGTTCCAGCTTTGCCGCGTCCACTGCCGGGCAAAGTGTATAGCGTGGATATTCGACAACGTCCGCTCCCTGTTCAAGTAGCGCATCTGCCATCGTTCCAGCTTCCCCACCAGTACGAGCTAACAGAATGCGACGGCCAAACAGCGGCTTTTTCTCAAACCAGGCGATGGTGTCACGAAGCTCCACGATAGAACCTACCAGGGTAAGCGCTGGATTCATGAGTTGTGCGTCATCCACTTTTTGCACGATTGTCGCGAGTGTTCCCGTTACCGTACGTTGACGGCCAAACGTGCCCCAACCGATCAGAGCAACAGGCGTATCGGCACTACGTCCATGCTGAATCAGATTCGCGCAAATGTGCGGCAGATTCGAAACACCCATATAGAATGCAATCGTATCAATTCCACTGGCGAGCGCAGCCCAGTCAATAGAAGGCTTCCCGTCTTCGCCTTTTGTATGCCCGGTCACGATCGCAAAGGAAGTTCCGTATTCCCGATGCGTCACCGGAATGCCGGCATATAGCGGCGCAGCAATGCCCGATGTAATGCCCGGCACAATTTCGAACGGGATATGATGAGCCGCAAGCTCGGCAGCTTCCTCCCCTACCCGACCAAACACGCCAGGGTCACCGCCTTTAAGTCGTGCCACACATTTGCCTTCCTGCGCCTTGCGAACGAGCAGTTCATTGATCGCTTCCTGACGCAAAGTATGTTGTTTCGGAAGTTTGCCGCAGTAGATGAACTCCGCATCCGGGCTGGCAAATCGCAGCAAGCGCGGGTTCGCCAGCCGATCATATACGACGACGTCTGCCCGCTCCAGGCACTCTCGCCCCCGAACCGTAATCAGCTTCTCATCTCCCGGCCCAGCACCAATTAAATAGACGATTCCTGCCATTACACTCGTCTCCTCCCTGCTGTGTTCCGGTACTCAAGGCAAGCTGCCACCCAGTTGTGAACCAGGTCTGGCTGCGACCCGAAGTGAAGGTGCGTATAACCCGCTACTAGGTTATGAAGCACAACTCCCTCGGACTTCGAACCGAATCGTCCCTGTGACGTGTATGCATGTGGCAGTTCCGCCCCTGCTTCGAATACGGAGTAATGAAATTCATGGCCGCGTGCCACTGCCCCATCCGGCAGAAGGAAATTGCCCGGCAATCCGGTTACTTCCCGATATCCAAGGGCTGCCCGCTTCGTCTGCATGCGTGCCTTGCCTGATACAAGACCGATCATTGCGTATGATTCACCGGATGTGGTTACGATTTCGTCTGTCAAATACATGAATCCACCGCATTCAGCAAAGGCAGGCATTCCCCCTTCGATTGCCTGCCGGATCGACGTGCGGCTGTGCTTCGC
Source organism: Aneurinibacillus soli (assembly GCF_002355375.1). GTDB lineage: Bacteria > Bacillota > Bacilli > Aneurinibacillales > Aneurinibacillaceae > Aneurinibacillus > Aneurinibacillus soli. The sequence goes on from NZ_AP017312.1 coordinate 315,352, forward strand.
ATCGGCAAGTTGCGGCGCGAATTCTTCTGGAAAACCACCGCCGATATACAGCCCCTCTACTCCGTCCGGTACCGGCTCATCAGCAAGCGGACTGAAATACACACATTCTGCCCCGGCCTGCGTGAGCAGCTCCAGATTTTCTGGATAGTAGAAGTTAAATGCGGCATCTCGTGCCACTGCGATGCGAATTTTCTTGCCATGTGACTGTACAGCTTCAGGTTCTACCATAATTTCATTTGTTTCTGCCAGTTCAAGCAAGCGATCCAGGTCGATATTTTGTTCAATCATCTCGCCTGCTTTTGTAAACAGTGCATCCAACTCACCGCGTTCGACAGCTGGAAGCAGGCCCAGATGACGCTCCGGAATCCGAATTTCATTCGTCCGGACGAGCGTGCCGAGCAGCGGAATGCCACATTCCTGCTCCACAGCCTGCTGAATGATCTTGCCATGACCGGTGCTTCCTGCGTGGTTGGCAATTACCCCGACAATTCGAACGGCAGGATTCAGAAGTTGGAATCCCTTAACGACCGCTGCCGCACTCCGCGCCATGCTGTGAACATTCACCACAAGCACAACCGGCGTATCCGTCAACAGACTAATTTCCGCCGTGCTCCCGGTGTCTTCTGTCGGGCTTTTGCCGTCATACAGCCCCATTACACCTTCAATAATTGAGATATCAGCGTCCTGGCTGGCGCGAGCAAGTACAGAGCGAACCGTATCTGAAGGCAGCATCCAGCTATCCAGATTGCGAGATGGGCGCCCCGTAATCGCCGCATGGTAAGCAGGATCAATATAATCCGGCCCGCATTTGAAGCCCTGTACAGTCAGCCCCCGACGCTGAAATGCGGCCATCAAGCCAATCGTAACGGTCGTCTTTCCAGCTCCACTGCCTGTTCCAGCGATAATGATTCGTTTATTTCCCACAGCCATCCTCCTTACTGCCCGAGCACGCCCACAGAAATGGTAGCGTTGCCCGATTTTTTCTTCGTAAGGGCGAGTGTCTGGCATCCGCTGTACCGTTTGCAGGCCGGTTCGCTGACACCGTACGCTCCCGTATATTTGTACACGGTATCGGACGGCTCGGTAATATTCATTTCATTCAATTGTTCCGGCGTATAGTACACGAACTCCCAGCCGTACTTATTGCATACATCAAGTAGACCTTGTTCATCTTTTTTCAGCTCAATGGTGCAGAGCGCCTTCACACTATGAAGCGAAAACTTCCGTTCTTCGAGCGTTTCCGTAATCACCTGCTCGATTTCCTCCGCTGATGTCCCCCGATTGCATCCCATTCCGAGCACAATGCTTTTCGGACGATAGATCACACCGTTCACTGTCAGTGCTTCTTCCTCTGACGACAACAGGCGATGCGTAATCAGAAGGGCCGCATTCGGCTGATTCGCAAGGGCCTCTGTCATCGTTGGATATACATGAAGCGAAGGCGGCATCGGCGTATCGTGCATCCACCAATCCGTCTCCCCCGACTCCTGCACAATGGCGACATGTTCCTCATTGACAACTGAGGCACTGACCGGGGTCAGCTTCTTCTCAGATTCAGGGTCCCATGTCCAGCCAAAACGACGGCCAAACAGATCAACCGGAATGGTTTTTTGTACGTCCGAAGCAGTTGTAATTACAGGCTTGGCCCCGATCAGTGCCGCCACTTCACGCGTCAGCTCATTCGCGCCACCCAGATGACCCGATAGCATACTAATCGCATGCTCACCCCGGTCATCAATGACAACAACGCCTGGATCGGTTTTCTTATCCTTCAGAACGGGTGCAATCATCCGTACAACTGCACCGAGCGAGATGAATAAGATCAGTCCGTCATAGGCCGGGAAAAGCGCCGGAAACAGCAGACGTACTGATCCCGTGAACAACTGAATTCCACGTGTATCTTCGTCCCCACGCGCAAATTTGCTCATGTAATACAGATCTGCATCTGGGAACGTATGCAGCAGGCGACGAGCCATTTCGACGCCATGCTTTGTAATGGCCACTATAGCATAGCGTCCCTGCTGCGTAATCGCGGGTACTACTCCTTCTGTTAATTCGATCAACTGCTGATCGCTCATGATGATGGAATCCCCCGGCGAAAACGATGTGTAAACTCCTTATCATACAGCTTTGAACGGAAGCGATCTTCAGCCGTAATATTCGGATCAAGCGCCCAGCCCGCGAGAATCATCGCCTGGGAACGGATGCCGTTCGCCCGCATATCGTCGTCGAGTGTTTCCAGTGTGGAATGGACGATTTTTTGATCCGGCCAGCTCGCACGGTATACGACGGCAACCGGTGTATCCGGTGTCCAGCCCGCATCGAGGAACTCCCCAACTACTTTTTTGATTAGTGTTGCACTCAGGAACAAGGCAATCGTACAATGATGAGACGCAAGATCACGCAGTTTTTCTCGCTCCGGCACTGGTGTCCGTCCTTCTGCTCGTGTCAGGATGAGCGTTTGGGTTAGCTCTGGTACGGTCAGTTCCGCACCGACCGCTGCCGCTGCCGCAAATACGGAGCTGACACCTGGCACGATTTCATAGTCTACGCCGTTTTTCTTCAAGAGCACCATCTGTTCTAGGATGGCGCCGTATACAGCCGGGTCACCTGTATGGACACGTACGACAGATTTGCCTTCTTTCGTACGTTCAGTCATGATCTCGACCATTTCTTCGAGCGTCATGCCAGCTGTTTTGATTACTTCTGCATCTGGTTTCGCTTTTGCGACCAGCTCTTCATTAACAAGGGAATCTGCCCACAAAACAACGTCTGCTGCCTGTAATAGCTTAAGTCCCTTTACCGTAATTAAATCCGGGTCGCCCGGTCCTGCCCCGATAATGTATACTTTCATTATTTTCGCACCACCATTAACGTTAAGTATTCAAGCTCAAGCCCTTTAAGTTCCGCCACGTTATTCCAGACGATTTCCTCACCTGACGTTACCTTTGTAATCACAGATGCATTCGGCAACAGATCAAGTTCTCCGAGTACATCAATCATGACATCAATCACTTTAGCAACTTTAATAAACACAACACAGTCATGGCTAATAAGTGCTTGTTTCATCTCATCCCGATCCGCTGTTGCTGGAATAATCGCGACATGCTCATCCCCGTCTGCAAGCGGCAGACCAAGACGAGACGCGGCACCATTCACCGAGGAAATTCCCGGTATGGATACGATGCGTACTTCTGGATGCTTCTCTTGCATCAGACGCATCATATGGATGAATGTGCTGTACAGCATCGGGTCGCCTTCTGTTACGAACGCAACATCTTTGCCCTGAGCTAGACGCTCATACACCGCTTCTACCGTTTGCGTCCACTCCCGCTCCAGAATATCCGGGTCTTTCGTCATCGGAAACACCAGACCAAGCATTTCTTTTTGCGACTGATCAATGTAGTTCTCAACAATTTGATAAGCATAGCTTTTGCTGCCCTTGCGCTTGCGCGGATAGGCAATAACCGGAGATTCTTTCATCAAGCGATACGCCTTCACCGTAATCAGTTCCGGGTCGCCCGGTCCAACACCGACCCCATATAATATACCTGTTGCCATCTTACTCATCCTCTCTATGCTTCGCGGTTATGATATAGATCGGGTTCAATCCCTCAAACCGATTCATATGTAAAATAGGCTTACTGCGTGAGATCTGCGTCAATGTCACCGCTGTTTCGAATCCTTCGTCTGCAAAAGTTTTCATCGCTTCATACAGCGTCTCAATCGTCGCTGCGTTCAGTACGATGCGTCCTCCCTGCTTCAGACGGGTACAACAGATGTGTAGCAACTCTTTCATCTCGCCGCCACTGCCACCGATAAACACCGCATCCGGGTCAGCGAATTCTTCTATCCCCTGCGGCGCCTTCCCGTGTATCGTTACAAAATCCGTTCGGAACTTCTTCATATTCGTTCGGCAGTTCTCAAGATCGGCTTCATTCTTCTCAATCGCAAACACCTGACCGTCCCGACAAATACGGGCCGCCTCAATCGCCATTGAGCCTGTGCACGTGCCGATGTCCCATACCGTACTGTCTGATCGCAGACCGAGCGCCGCGAGACTGAGTATACGCACTTCTTTCTTCGTAATGAGTCCTTTATCCGGCTTGCGCTGCGCAAATTCTTCGTCTGGAACACCAAGCGGCCACACGGGACCCGGTACCGTACGCTTCAATACAACGACATTGAGCGGTGCGAATTCCTGTTCCGCCATCTCCTCGAGCGTATACCAGCCCGTGCGCTCATCAGCGCCTCCAAGATTCTCCGCCACAAAAGCCCGGTATTCGGTCATGCCAAACGATAGCAAGTACTCCGCAATAACGGCTGGACTGTTCGTCTCATCCGTCAGTACACATACCTTCTCACGTCCGTCAATTTTCTGTGCTAATCCGCGCATGCTGCGACCGTGCACACTGAGGAATGTACAGTCCTGCCAGCTTTCCTGCATGCGAGCGAATGCTTCTTGAACCGAACTAAGACCCGGATAAACCTCAACAGGAAGCTTCTTTGCCAGGTATGATCCGATGCCATAGAATAGCGGGTCACCGGATGCCAACACGACTGTTTTTTTTCCAGATTCCCGAATTCGCTCTACAAGTGCGGCAAGCCCGCCTTTGACCGCCAGCTTCTCACCTGTATAGTCTGGAAAAAACGACAGGTGGCGTTCCCCGCCAACAAGCAGCTCGCTCTCCTCAACCCATGTCCGATACAACGGAAGTAAACTTTCTACCCCGCTGTCTCCGATTCCGATGACTTTAATTACTTGCTGCACTCTACTAGCTCCCTTCCTAACAGCTCACTCTTCATCGTGATGAGCACTGCTTCCACATCAAAAGTCTCTTCTGCTTCACGCAGTGACGATTCACAGATGGCCCGACACAACTCGCTAAAGAAGGCTGTATTTCCTTTTTCCCGCATCATGTCGCCTACTTCAGAAGCCGTGTTTGCCTTCTGTACCTGTGTAACCATCTCTTCCGACACACCGGCACGTGCTGCTACTTCCGCGAGAAAACCAAAGTTGATGGGCGCACTTTTGGAATGCACCATCATAACACCTTGTGCAACTTTGGAGAATTTGCCCATCATCCCAACAAGCGTTACTTTTTTCGCTCCGAAATTCCGGCACATTTTGAGCGTGAATCCAACAAAATCGCCCATCTCGATGAACGCTTCTTCCGGGTAATCCGGGTACAATTCCTGTATGGCATACTTCTCACTTCGCCCACCTGTCGTAATAATCAGATGATCACAACCGCACGCGATCGCTACCCGTACCGCCCGGGCAATGCTTGCTTTGAAGGCTGCTGTTGAGAACGGAACGACCGTACCACGCGTGCCAAGAATCGAGATCCCACCAAGAATGCCAAGCCGTGCGTTCAGCGTTTTTTTAGCGATCTCTTCTCCATCCGGAACCGAGATGATAATGCGAATCCCCCGGTTTATCCCGTATTCCGCTAGTACTTCCTCTGCTGTCTCCATAATCATACGACGCGGTACCGGATTAATCGCTGCTTCCCCGACCGGAACCGGCAGACCAGGCTTCGTTACCCGGCCTACCCCAACTCCTCCATCCAGTTCGATACCAGGCTCGTTCCGCCAACTGACAGTCGCAACAATACGTGCTTGATGCGTGGCATCGGGATCATCTCCCCCGTCTTTGATCACTTCCGCTACCGCATATCCATCAGCAAGCGTCACCTGATCCATCACGAACGAGACCCGGTCTCCTATCGGAAGCAGAATCTCCACGTCCGTTACCGCACGTTTTTCCAGCAGAGAGAGGAGAGCCGCTTTCGTAGCCGCTGTTGCATTTGCCCCTGTTGTATAGCCGTGTCGGAGCGGCTTTTCCTCCTGTGCCGTCATCGAGGTTAGCCTCTCTTTTCCGCGAGAATGGACAGGGCATTCAGTGCTGCAACGGCAACAGGACTTCCGCCTTTCCGTCCGATATTCGTAATGAATGGAATGTCCATTTTCGCTAGCTCTTCTTTGGATTCTGCCGCCGATACGAATCCAACTGGAACGCCGATCACAAGACCCGGACGCGTTTCCCCTTCTTTGACGAGACGGATAAGTTCAAGCAGGGCAGTCGGCGCGTTGCCGATGACAAAAATTCCACCTTCTGCTTCTTTAATGGCTTTGCGCATGGAGATAATGGCCCGTGTCGTATTCAGACGCTTCGCTTCTTCCATAACGTCCTTATCTGAGATATACACGTGTACACTACCACCAAATTTTTCGATACGCGGCTTACTGATACCGACCTGTACCATCTGCACGTCCGCTACCACTTTGCGTCCTTCACGGATCGCTTTAATCCCGGACTCAATCGCATCCCGATGAAACACCATACTGCGTCCAAGTTCAAAGTCAGCCGATGCATGGATAACACGCTGTACAACAGGATACTGGTCAGCGGTAAATGGATGCTCGCCCAGTTCCTCTGTGATCATCTCAAAGCTTTTGCTTTCGATTTCTTGCGGCTGAACCGTCAGTGGTTTAAATTCTGTATGAAAATCCATTAGATTATTTCCTCCCCAATTTTGGTATGTAAGGTAGCCAGTACGGCATCGAACTCTGAGAATACTGTTCCATAGTCAATCTTTGGCCGGGCAATGAGAATCGTTGGGATGCCCAGCTCCAGTGCTGCTTCCAACTTCTCATCCACAGAGCCAACTTTGCCGCTTTCTTTTGTGATCATGAGAGTGACCCCATACTGTCGATAAAGAGCACTGTTTAACTCTTTGGAAAACGGGCCCTGCATCGCAATGATATGCTTCTGCTCTACACCCAGCTGCTCACACTTCTCCATATTGTCACGGCGTGGCAGCATCCGGGCAATAAGCGTCAGACCCGGCACGTCTCGCAATCGCTCGACAAACACCTGCAATGTCTTGCTTCCCGTTGTCAGCATCACCACACCACCGCGCTGCGCCGCTTCTTCAGCAGCAGATGCATAATCTGGAACAACGGTTACAAGCGGATGTGTCGGCTCTTCCACGGATTGCCGCTCGTAGCGAATGTACGGTACACCCGCAGCAGCAGCCCCTTCCAGTGCACTACGCGATGCTTCTTCTGCGAACGGGTGGCTCGCATCCACAATCGCTTGAAACCCCTGCTCTGTGACTACTGCCGCAATCTCGTCTGCATTCAGGCGGCCTACACGCACCGGGATACCTGCCTCGGTCATGCTTTTCGCTGCACTCTCCGTCACAACCGTGGTCAGAAGCGCATACCCGGCACCCTGTATCCGAAGTGCTAACTCCCGCGCATCACTCGTTCCTGCCAACATCAAAATCATGACTCGACCGACTCCTTCTCATCATGATGATGGTGGCCATGATGATCGTGATGATGGTGGTGTCCATGGTCATGATGATGTCCGTGATCATGATCATGGTCGTGATGCAGATCTAGATGCTCCACCGCAAATAGGCGGTACTGGCACACATCACAGTTCATCTTCACGTCATCTGCCAGCGCTTCCGCTGCCCGCTCTTCAAAAATCGTCTTCAATCCTTCATGAAATCCAAAATAAGCCGTCATCACAAATTCCTGATCCGCATATTGTGCGCGGAATACATCCAGCTTCTCTTCCATTCGCTTCATCAAGATGCCCGTGAAGAGTAAATACGGAACCAGGATGACGCGCTTTGCACCGAGTGCCAGACAGCGGGTAATCCCTTCCTCTACGTTCGGGTCGGTTACCCCAATAAAGCATGTTTCCACCCATTTCACATGCAGTCGTTCCCAAAGCAGACGAGACAGCTTATACACCTCACTGTTCGCATCCGGGTCACTACTGCCGCGTCCAACGAGCAGAACAGCTGTATCATCTGCCTGTTGTGCTGGATCGAAACCTGTCTCCACCAGCCGCTCCTCTATAATACGCAGTACTTCTTCGTGAATTCCGATTGGGCGCCCATAGATGAACTGTACATGCGGATACTGCTTTCGTGCCACATCAATTGCTGCCGGAATATGCAGCTTCGAATGTCCGGCTGGAAGAAGCATCATCGGGATGACCGCTACTTTTGTCGCACCACGCTCTACACAAGCCGCAAGCCCCTGTGCAATATCCGGGGCAGCAAACTCCAGAAAACACGTTTCAATAATCGGAACCCCGATTCGTTCTTTGATCTGCTCTACAAATGCGGCAATTTCCTCATTCCCCTGCGGATCACGACTCCCGTGGCCAACGAATAATATTGCGTCCATGCTCATGCTGCTTATCCTCCCTGTCTGCTATTCTCCACACGCGGCTTCTGCCAGTACCGGAACCGGCACTTCCTCATAGGTGAAGCCTTCGATCTGTTTGATCCGCTTAAAAAACTTATGGAATCGTTCATTCGGATGTCCATGTTCTCTGTAAGCGGCAATAATTCGTTCAAGCAGCCCGACAATCTCAACCGGTTCAATCCCTTCGGCTACAGGCTGCCCGGCATGCGCGGTCCGTCCAACTGTCTTCGCCCCTAAGAAAAGGTCGAATTTTCCCTGGCGGAATACAATACCGATATCCTCTTTAACCGCGCCATAGCACGCCATGCCACAGCCGTTAAAGCCAATTTTCATTTCTTTTGGAACATCAATTCCACCAAGCAGCGCCTGTATCTCATCTGCATATGGGATCGAATCCGTCTTCTCCCCGTCACAGAAGTCGCATGCTTTTACCGTAATGACATTCCCAACTGGCAGCACGAGCAGTCCTGCCTCACGAAGACGACTAACGACTTCATCCGGATTTGCGGTTGGCAGGCTGATGCGAAACTGATGATCCGGCGTGTAATCCATCGAGCCCCGTTCTCCGACAATCCCGGCAAGCAGCATCATCTGCGCTGCACTCAGCTTCTTATTCGCCACGCCAGGTGAAACCGCGAATTCAAAAATCTGCTCTTGTACAAAACTGGAAGGAGATGATGCAACAGCAATAGACTCCTGCGCACCATACAAACATCCGAGCGCCTCATCGGCCAGCGCACGGGCTGACAGAGATTCTACCTGCTCTCTTTTCTGTTCAGGTGCAGGTCGTGCCTCTACTGTTCCCTGCTGCTCATCCACACTGTGCAGTGCCCACGGTTCATTTTCTTCCCGCAGTCGCTGATGCGGTGCCAGCGTTTGTTTCTCCGAGCCAAGCGTATACTTGCGCTGGTAGCCACGCGGCGTGATCATTTTACCGTCATACAAACGCGTTGAATTATTCCCAATAATTACGGTCGTCAGCATTCCAATATCATGGTTCAGCATGTCTGCTAATGTCGTTACAACAACTGATTGTCGATCACGATACGCACTCTTAATCAGTCCGACCGGCGTATCTGGAGAGCGGTATTGCAGCAGAATACGCTGCGCCTCCTCGATCTGACGCGTCCGGCGTCCGCTTTTCGGATTATACAAAGCCACGACGAAATCAGCCGAACCTGCCGCATCAATCCGCTTCGCAATCAACTCCCATGGTGTCAGATGATCACTCAGACTGATCGTACACGCATCATGCATAATTGGCGCTCCAAGTAGAGACGCACAAGAGTTAATCGCCGAAATCCCCGGCACTACTTCAACTTCAACCCCATCAGCTTCCGTCCAACCTTTTTCCATAAGCACTTCATAGACGAGTCCGGCCATCCCGTATACCCCGGCATCCCCGCTGGAGATTACGCCCACTACTTTGCCCAGCTCCGCCTGGCGCACCGCTTCCTGTGCCCGACCGACTTCTTCCGTCATCCCAGCCTGCATGACAACCTGTTCGTCTCGCAGTAATCCGCGAATCAAATCCACGTATGTTGTATATCCCAGGATCACTTCACATTCTTCAATCGCAGTCCGCGCCCGCATAGTCAGATGCGCTTCACTTCCTGGACCAAATCCAATCAGCAGCAGTTTTCCTCGTTTCATCTCCCGTGCTCCTTCCGTTTTGTACAATAAAAAACGCCTTCCCGGTTAGGAAGACGTATTGTTAGACAATTCGGTCATACATTACTTTGCTAGTATGCCTGTCGCCAGTCAACACGCCCCATCCTCGTGGTTCGATCGTGCAGAGCTTTACGGCAGGTTTCCTGGCTTCGAGTCCAAACAAGCTCTGCCCCCTTCCCATTCCGATAACGGAACAGTGAGCATATGACAGCGCTCTCCTCTTCACAGTGGCGGGACCGCGTCGGCTTTACACCGAACTTCCCTATTAAGCCCTTGATACGAACATATCAGGCACCGTAAAGTAAATCATTCAATTTTCAAGTAGCCCTATCATATCACGAATTATGTATTTCGACTATGCTGAAAAATTCGTGACTATTATTGTGACTGGGATCAATTACGATATGACCAAAATACCCATATACTACAAAATGGTAGGGACTACACTATAATTGAGCGGATTTTTTATAATCCACTCTAGAGAAAATTATGGGGGTCTAAGTATATATGGATGAAGTGTATATACGCGTTCCATGCTGTTCTAACGTCATTCGCGGGTACCCCCTACAAAAACTCGAAAATGTGGTAACCATTTTGCTACCCTGCGGCATTATCCGTATCCATGAAGAAAACATCCTATCATCTCCCCACACTCCTATCTTTGACTGTCGATTCTGCAAAGAAACAAGCGACCACCCCCATCCATCATAACCATATAGGCCAGTAAAATATTTACTACCGTATCTCCTTCATAATTTATTACAATAGTAAAAAAGCACGCTTTACTTCAGGAGGAGATTATATGAATAAACCCATTCGCATTCTGATCGCTGACGATCAGACATTAATGCGAGAAGGACTTAAAACAATACTGGAATTAGAAGACGATATCGAAGTCATTGGAACACCCGATGATGGAAAAAAAGCATATGAAATGGTAGCCAAACATCATCCGGACCTTGTTCTAATGGATGTACGGATGCCTGTCATGGACGGAATCGAAAGTACACGTCTGATAAAAAAACAATTTCCCGAGACAGTTGTTCTCATTCTTACGACATTTGCTGAAGACGCGTATATCATAGAAGGTCTTGCGAATGGAGCAAGCGGATTCCTGTTAAAAGATATTCATGGTGATCGATTAATTTCTTCGATTCGAGATGCAGCTTGTGGGCAGCTCCTACTTCCTTCCATCATTGCTACCAAACTCGCAACTCGCCTTTCTCAACTTTCTTCCCAGGCTCAGCATGAGATTAATACCGAAAAACTTCGTCAAGAAGGCATCGAATTTTCCGCACGCGAAAAAGAAATTGCCCGTCTTATGCTCAAGGGCTTCAGTAATCGGCAAATTGCCAAGGCCCTGTTCATCAGTGAAGGTACAGTAAAGAATTATATCAGCATTATTTACAGCAAAATCGGTACAAATGAGCGGACAAAAGCCATTATGTATATTCAAACCCTTGGCATTGAAGAATCTGATACTCAGTAAAGCAAAGGAAGAACCTGTATGAGACAAACTTACACTTTCTTTTCGATCCTGTTCATTCTCATTCTTCTCTCACTTAGTCTCGCAGGCTGTTTACCTTCTACAGCTTCTCACCATCCTGCCGTAAAGCAAGGGGTGCTTGACTTGCGCGACTGGAATCTGGAGCAAAAAGGAACCGTTAATTTGAATGGGGAATGGCAATTTTACTGGAGGCAGCTGCGTGATACACCCGCTTCTATTCCCTCACATTTTATTACTGTTCCTTATGTATGGAACGGATACGAATGGAATGGACAGAAACTCCCCGGTGAAGGCTATGCAACCTTTATCGCAACCATACGACTTAATCCCGCAGAAAAAGACAAACTACTCGCCTTTTATGTTCCTGATGTCTACACGGCTTATCGACTTCTACTTAACGGCAAGCAAATCTCAGAAAATGGAGTCGTCGGGACGTCCAAACAAACGATGAAGCCGTACTACATGCCGCGTCTTGTTTACTTTCGTCCGGAAACAGATACGCTTGTCCTTACCATGCAAATCTCTAACTTCGTACATAAAAATGGGGGCATGTGGAATGAGATGCTGATAGGGGACGCGCAAACACTCGCTGACTGGAAGGAACATAGTATAATCGTTCAAGCTCTGCTTATCGCAAGCTTATTTATTCTCGGTGTTTATCATTTGACGATATATGCCATCCGGCGCAAGGACCTGTCTTCTTTCTATTTCGGACTGTTCTCTTTTATGCTTAGCATTCGTGCTACCATGCAAGAAAATATGTTTTTATTTCAGCTGTTTCCTAACTTTAACTGGGAACTCTCGAAAAAAATCGAATATATCATTCTTTTTCTTGGGATTGCGGTACTTTGTCTGCTCATTCAATCGCTTTATCCGCAAGAAATTAAAAAACGTGTAGTACAAATTATCAGAATTATTTGCTCTTTCTTTGCCTGTATCGCCATTGTGACACCTGCTAGCATTTATACTCGAGTCGCTTCGATTCACTACATTGTCATGCTGATTACGATTGTTTATCTCATGTACGTTCTAATCCTGGCTGTTATTCGTAAACGGCCGTTTAGTTATATCAATTGTTTTGTCGCGATTTTTTTCATGATTACCGTTGCCCTTGATATCCTGTATTACAATCAGATCATTCCATACGGAAATTTCACAACGTTTGGACTGCTAATTTTCACTTCTGTTCAATCGATCAATCTTTCCATCACATTTGCTCGTGGCTTCTCCCAGGTCGAGCAGATGACAGAGGAATTAAAAGAACTCAATGAAACGCTAGAATTACGTGTACAAGAACGAACACAGTCCCTTGAGCATTCCCTTCGTGAAGTTGCCCGAGCACGTGCTGAGATGTCCATCATGGAGGAACGAAGCCGTATTGCAGGAGATATTCATGACATTGTCGGTCATACATTGACGACAACTGTTATCCAGATCGAAGCCGGGAAACGATTAATCTCAAAAGACCTGCCGCGTGCTCTTGAAAAATTGGAACTGTCACAAGAACTTGTACGAAATGGGCTAAATGAGATCCGCCGGGCAATTCGAATTGATCAGGAGGATGAAGAACAATTTGTATTTCCAGGTGTTTTATATCATCTTGTTGCTGAGACAGAAAAACATACTGGAGTAAAAATTGATACGGTGATTGAGCCACTTCCCTCTTTGACACTTCCTCAGAAAAAGTTTATTTATCATACTCTTAAAGAAGGACTAACGAATGGAATCCGTCATGGGCAAAGCAATCATTTTATTTTCACGATGGAACGACGAGGAACCATGTTGCACCTGATGTTAAAAGATAATGGAATGGGAGCCTCTGAGATTCAATATGGGTTCGGCCTAACGACAATGCAGAATCGGGCACAGAAACTGGACGGACAGCTTACTGTTTTTTCGGAACATGGAAAGGGATGCCGCCTGTCTGTGCATCTGCCAATTGTACAGACAAGTAAATAATCTCCTCCTCTCGTATATAATAGTGAGGACAACCATTATCTGACGAAAAGGGGAAATACCATGATAGACAGCCGCATGGAACAGCTTGCCCGCAATCTTGTTACCTATTCGACGAAAGTGCAGCCGGGTGAACATGTATTGATTGAAGCATTTGGCATCGATAATATGCTCGTCAAAGCAATCATCCGGGAAGTACATAAAGCAGGCGGGCACCCGCATGTCAACATCCGTGATCATCAGGTAATTCGTGAGCTTCTGATGAATGCAACCGAAGAACAAGTTCGCGTCTGGATGGAGAATGATGAGCAGCAAATGCGTCAGATGCAAGCGTATATCGGGATTCGTGGCGGCCTGAACATCAATGAATTATCTGATGTTCCGCCAGAGAACCTGAAACTGTACAATCAGCTATATAATGCGAATGTCCACAGTAAAATCCGTGTGAAGCAAACGAAGTGGGTTGTGCTTCGTTATCCGACACCATCAATGGCCCAGCTAGCGAATATGAGTACAGAAGCATTCGAAACATTCTACTTCAACGTATGCACGATGGATTATGCCCGGATGAGCGAGGCAATGGATGCGCTGGTTGCTCTCATGGAGAAAACCGATCAAGTGCGCTTGACCGCTCCAGGGACAGATCTACGATTCTCCATTAAAGACATCCCGGCTATTAAATGTGCGGGTGAGCTGAACATTCCGGATGGCGAAGTGTTTACGGCTCCAGTTCGTGAATCGGTCAACGGTACAATTTCATATAATACGCCGACTCCATACAATGGCTTCGTATTCGAAAATGTTGTACTCCGCTTTGAGAACGGTAAAATTGTCGAAGCGACCGCAAATGATACGAACCGGATTAACGAGGTGTTTAATACGGATGAAGGAGCGCGTTTCGTGGGTGAATTCGCGATTGGTGTGAACCCGTTCATCCGTGAGCCGATGAAAGACATTCTGTTTGATGAGAAAATCGACGGCTCTATTCACTTCACACCTGGACAATGCTATGACGAGGCGTATAACGGAAACAAATCAGCCATCCACTGGGATATGGTATTAATCCAACGCCCGGAATACGGTGGCGGCGAGATCTGGTTCGATGACCAGTTGATTCGCAAAGATGGCCGCTTTGTCATCCCTGAACTAGAAGCATTAAATCCAGAAAATCTAAAATAAAAAATGCGCGGTCTCGCCTGAAGCGAACCGCGCATTTTTTCGTCTGAAAGTACAACGACCCCGAGAGGATTCGAACCTCCGACCTGTAGTTTAGGAAACTATTGCTCTATCCTACTGAGCTACGGGGCCAAAACTCCTCTTCCATTATACCGAGGCCCTCATCAAATTTCAAATCCCATTATTGTATGCGTTTTTATATAAAAAATACTCTCTTCTATCATGATTTCTTCTCATTTATCCGAAAAAACATACAAGTCCAACTTATTCTGATACTGTTTTATTACAGAAAAATAAATGAAACGTAAACTATAACAGTCCATCAGAGGTGAGTTAAATATGTTATCATCCCGTATCCGCCATGCTTCCCTTCTTGAAAAAATCGTAACAAAAGAAACTGCAGCTAGCTGGATCAAAGACGGTATGACCATCGGCTTCAGCGGCTTTACTTCATCAGGGGATGCCAAAGAAATTCCCGTTGCCATTGCAGAACGCGCTCGTGCAGCTGGAAAACCGTTCAAAATTAACGTCTATACCGGTGCATCTGTTGCTCCTACGATTGATTCCGTATTAGCCGATTACATGAACATTCGCCTGCCGTTCCAATCTGATAAAGACTTACGCAAAAGCATCAACAAGGGAAACGTTAACTATATCGATCAGCATTTATCCGAAACTGGAGATGCCCTGTTAACCGGAGCCATTCCTTCAGTTGACATCGCGGTTGTAGAAGCATTGGCCATTACAGAAGATGGAAGTATTATCCCAACTACCTCAGGTGGCAATACACATAACTATATTAAAAACGCAAAAGAAGTCATCGTAGAACTAAATCTAGCTCAGCCGTTATCGCTGGAAGGCGTACACGACATTTACGAAATCGGAGCTTTTGGTGAGCGAAAACCAATTCCGCTTCAAGCCGTTGATGACCGTGTTGGCCGTACCAGCATCCCTACTGGCCTCGATAAAATTAAAGGCATCGTAATCACAGAACAACTAGATGATCCCAAAACACTCGTCGAGCCAGATGAAGAAACAAATACAATTGCCCGTCATCTCCTGAATTTCTTGCGGGATGAAATCAAAGCCGGACGCTTATCCGAAAAACTCCCACCGCTTCAATCTGGCGTTGGATCTGTAGCAAATGCTGTATTCCACGGATTCCTGCACTCTGAATTCCACGACCTGGAACTGTATTCTGAAGTGCTACAGGATTCTGTATTCGACCTGATTGATGCAGGCAAAATTCGTTTCGCATCCGGTGGTGCTCTCACACTGTCCAAGGAAAAAATGGACGTTGTTCTAAATCATTTTGAGAACTATCGCGATAAAATGATGCTTCGTCCACAAGATATGTCTAACAACCCGGAAATCATTCGTCGTCTTGGTTTAATCACTATCAATACAGCAATTGAGGTAGACATATACGGCAATGTCAATTCAACTCACATCATGGGCAACAAAATGATGAATGGAATTGGTGGTTCCGGTGACTTTACACGCAACGCTCGCCTGAGTATTTTTGTAACGAAATCGATTGCGAAGAACGGAGACATCTCCAGCATCGTTCCGTTTATCTCACACGTCGATCACACTGAGCATGATGTAATGGTTGTGGTAACTGAACAAGGGGTTGCAGACCTGCGGGGCCTGACACCTCGCCAACGCGCTATCAAACTAATCGAGAACTGTGCGCATCCTTCCTATCGGGAACAGCTGTATGCCTACTTTAACGAAGCTTCACAACGTGGTGGGCAGACTCCGCACATTCTAGAAAAAGCCTTTGCCTGGCATGTACGCTTTAATCAAACAGGCTCGATGCGGGAAGGTTCCACTCCACCGCTCGTAGAAAAAGAAAAAGTGAATGTAAACTAAGAAAAGGGAGCGACAGATATGATCTGCCGCTCCCTTTTCATTATGCTACTTTGATTTTTTCTCCAGTCTTTCAAGCCCACCCATATACGGACGGAGTGGTCCTGGAATCAGCACACTGCCATCTGCCTGCTGGTAATTCTCCAGAATCGCAGCCATCGTACGTCCAATGGCCAGCCCTGAACCGTTCAATGTATGCACAAACTCAGGTTTTGCTTTCGGCTCGCGGCGGAAACGAATGCCCGCACGACGCGCTTGGAAGTCTTCAAAATTACTGCAGCTTGAAATCTCACGGTACGTATCATAGCTCGGAATCCATACTTCAATGTCGTATTTCTTCGCTGCTGTAAAGCCAAGATCACCCGTACACATGCTCATCACACGGTATGGTAGGCCAAGCAACTGCAACACTTTCTCCGCATCATTCACGAGCTTTTCCAGCTCGTCATACGATGTCTCTGGCTGAACAAACTTCACTAATTCAACTTTATTAAACTGATGCTGACGAATCAAGCCGCGTGTATCACGTCCAGCTGAACCAGCTTCAGAACGGAAGCAGGCACTGTATGCTGCATAACGGATCGGTAGCATATCCGCACTCATGATCTCATCACGATGGTAGTTCGTCACCGGCACTTCCGCTGTCGGGATCAGGAAGTAATCGGTATCTGCGAGCTTAAATGCATCTTCCTCGAACTTTGGAAGCTGACCTGTCCCCGTCATGCTTTCACGATTCACAATATACGGTGGCAAGATTTCTTCATAGTTATGCTGCATTGTATGTAGGTCCAACATATAGTTAATAAGCGCACGTTCCATACGGGCACCCGCGCCTTTGTAGAATACAAAACGACTACCGGTTACTTTGGCTGCTCCTTCAAAGTCCAGAATGCCGAGATCGGCTGCAATCTCCCAGTGTGGCTTTGGTTCAAAATCAAACGAGACAGCTTCTCCCCAGTGACGCACGGGAACGTTATCATCTTCTGTCAGACCAATCGGTACACTTTCATGCGGTACATTTGGAATACCAAGCATGATCTGTGAGATCTCTTCTTCCAGTACACGTACTTGCTCATCATATTCTTTAATTTTTGCCGATACTTGCTTCATCTCAGCAATCAGCTCATCTGCATTTTGCTTCTCTTTTTTCAGGCGAGCAATCTCTTCCGATACGACATTGCGCTTGTTCTTCAGTTGTTCGCTCTCAGCGAGCAGGGAGCGCCATTTCACATCGATATCCGCAAACTTTTCAATTTCATTCAGCTTCTCACCACGGGTTTCAAGCGCCTTTTGAATGGCTTCAAAATTCGTTCGCAGCCGTCTCACATCTAACATTGTGTTCTCTCCTCCTGGTATGTAGCACCTATATTAAAAAATCCTCTCCCACAAACGGGGACAGGTATCAGGTTGTCGATCATAATCTATCTTTTACTTTACTATATCGCACCAAAATATGCAAAGGACACCCCTGTAAGGGTGCCCTTCGTCTGTTAATTCGCTTTAACTGCCTGATACTGCTCTACCATGCGGAGGAAGTACACATGCATGCGCTCATCTTCTGTCAGTTCCGGATGGAATGATGCGCAGAGCAGATGGCCCTGACGCGCTGCTACGATCTCACCGTTGTATTCAGACAGCACCTCTACATTCTCTCCAATCGAGAGGATGAGCGGAGCTCGAATGAATACAGCACGGAAATCTTCTGCTACATCTTTCACTGGCAGATCAGTCTCAAAGCTTTCACGCTGGCGACCAAATGCATTACGCGCCACTTTTATATCCATGAGACCAAGGTGAACCCAGTCCTGACCATCGATTTCGCCTGCAAGAAGAATCAGTCCGGCACATGTGCCAAAGATCGGCTTCTTCTGTGCAGCAAATTCTTTAAGTGCTGTATCGAATCCATATTTCTTCATTAGCTTGCCGATTGCCGTGCTTTCGCCACCTGGCAGAACCAGGCCGTCAATTTCGGCCAGCTGTTCTGTTTTCTTCACCGCAACGGCTTCCGCCCCGGCTTTCTCCAGCAGACGGATATGCTCCGCTACAGCACCCTGCAGAGCGAGTACTCCGATCTTCATGATCGATTACCAGCCGCGTACAGCCATGCGCTCGTTTTCAAGCAGAGATGTTACGTCGATCCCTTTCATAGCTGAACCCAGGTTTTTGGAAAGCTCGCCGATCAGTGCGTAATCTTGGTAGTGAGTTGTTGCTTCTACGATTGCGCGGGCGAATTTTTCCGGGTTGTCCGATTTGAAAATACCAGAGCCAACGAATACACCGTCAGAACCAAGGTGCATCATGAGAGCCGCATCGGCTGGAGTTGCCACGCCGCCTGCTGCGAAGTTTACAACTGGAAGTTTGCCATTCTCATGTACGTATTTAAGAAGTTCGAATGGAGCACCAATATTTTTCGCTTCTGCCATCAGCTCATCAAGCGCCATGCTTGATACTTTGCGAATCTGGCTTTGCATCATGCGTTGGTGACGAACAGCTTCTACGATGTTACCTGTTCCTGGCTCACCTTTTGTACGGATCATGGATGCACCTTCACCGATACGACGAAGCGCTTCGCCAAGATCACGAGCACCGCAAACGAAAGGAACTGTAAAATCGTTTTTATTGATATGGAATACTTCATCCGCTGGAGTCAGTACTTCAGATTCATCAATATAATCAACGCCAAGTGATTCCAATACTTTTGCTTCTACGAAGTGACCGATACGCGCCTTCGCCATAACTGGAACCGAAACAGCTGCCATTACTTCTTCTACGATTGTCGGATCTGCCATACGGGCAACACCGCCTGCTGCGCGAATATCCGCAGGAACGCGCTCTAACGCCATAACGGCTACCGCTCCAGCCGCTTCTGCAATTCGTGCCTGCTCAGCGTTTACAACGTCCATGATGACGCCGCCTTTTTGCATTTCTGCCATTCCACGTTTTACACGCGATGTTCCTTGTTCTGTCATTTGTAAAATCCTCCTGCCACCTTATAAAATTCTGAAATATATAAAGAGTATTAATCAATAAAACAATTCTACATAAAACATCGAAAAAAAACAATGAAATAAGCTTCCAATGTTTATTCCATTACATATTGAAGTAAACAATTGTGCTAGAATAACCCTTTAATCATGCCTCCAAGACTACCGAACAATCCACCAATAAAGCCAATAATCGCTCGGAACGTCAAACGCAGCCAGCCAGCTTCGTCTACATCATTTTTCGCAACCAACGTACCCCCGGCTTTTTGTTCATCCACCGGGCGAAGGAATTCATCAGCCTGTCCGTTTGCACCGACTAGCTTAACTGTACCGAGTGCCTGCCCCTGTTTAATCGGTGCCGTTGCTTCTTTTACAACTGCCTTTGGTTTGTATGCCTTCTCTTCCCCATTACGAACTGGATACACAAGATCCTGGCCTGTCACCAACTCGACTTCCTTATCGGTCCCTTTACTAACAGTGGCTTTTTCTCCACCTGGTACCGGATTTCCTTTTGCAAGCAGCGGTACCATTTTATAATTGCTGAATCCATAATCAAACAGCTTGGCTGTTTCCGTGAAACGACTCAGGAACGAATTTGTCCCCATGACAACCGAGATAACACGAATACCGTTGCGCTCCGCTGTACCAGTGAAACAATATCCAGCATCATCAGTATGTCCTGTTTTCAAGCCATCTGCTCCTGGATACTGTTTTACAAGTGTTGGAACCATCCAATTCCAATTATCCATTTTAAGCGGATGAGGTGTACCTTGTCGGAACATTTTGTGTGGGATTTTCGTTGTTTCAAGTAATTCCGGATACGTTGTAACTAACTCTTTTGCCAGAATTGCTGCATCGCGTGCTGACATCACATTATCACCACGATCAGAAGGTGGCGCAAATTGACCAAGGTCTTTTAACGGAAAACCAGTTGCTGTTGCAAAATACGTCTGTGTCATGCCAAACTCTTTCGCCTTTTTGTTCATCATCTTTACGAAGTCAGCTTCTGATCCGCCAACAGTCTTAGCGATAAGATAAGTTGCATCATTAGCTGAATAGATGGCCATTGCCTCATACAACTCACGAACTGTATGCTGCTCACCAAGGGCTAATAGAACAGATGAACCGCCTGGCTTACCAAGGAAAGCTGCATATTCATCCGCTGTAACTTTTTGATCCCAGGTAACTTTTTTGTTTTTAATGGCTTCATGCAAAAGATATTCTGTCATCATCTTCGTCATACTGGCCGGAGCAAATGGTTGATTCTCATTGTATTTATAAAGAATTTTCCCCGTTTTCGCTTCCACCAGAATGGCAGATTTTACATTCAGATTCAATGCCGGGGTAGCTGTCTGTGCCCAAGCCTGTCCAGATGGAACGAGCATTACCGGCAAAAATGCCAGTAAAAAAGCTACCGCGATGAAAAATGTTTCCGTCAATTTTTTACCGCGTGTTATCAAATTCTGCACCTCCACTTTTATTACACAATACTATTGATTCTATCATAACAACACAAAAAAGACAGGACGTTTTTGTCCTGTCTTTTTTACTATTTTTAACAAATTATACATTAGGAAAGCGAGTAGTTTGGTGCTTCCTTCGTGATTTGTACATCGTGTGGATGACTTTCCTTCAAGCCTGCATTTGTAATGCGGATAAACTGCGCATTATTATGCAGTTCCTGGATTGTTTTTGTTCCACAATAGCCCATACCAGCACGTAAGCCTCCAATAAGCTGATACACAGTGTCTACAAGAGGTCCTTTGTACGGTACACGGCCTTCAATTCCTTCCGGTACCAGTTTCTTGTCGTCGTTCTCTTTCTCCTGGAAGTAGCGGTCCTTACTGCCTTCCTTCATGGCACCAAGAGAGCCCATACCACGGTATACTTTGAAGCGACGGCCTTGATAAATTTCAGATTCCCCTGGGCTTTCTTCACATCCGGCAAACAGGCTACCAACCATGACAACAGATGCGCCTGCACCAATTGCTTTTGCAATATCGCCTGAGTACTTAATGCCACCATCCGCAATAATCGGAACGTTATATTCGCGAGCAGCTGTGGCACAGTCATAAATCGCTGTAATCTGCGGAACACCGATCCCTGCAACAACACGAGTTGTACAAATAGAACCTGGTCCAATCCCAACTTTAACAGCTGATGCACCAGCTTCAATAAGATCACGTGTTGCTTGACCTGTCGCTACGTTACCAGCTACAAGCGTTAAATCTGGATATTTCGCACGCATTTCTTTTACTGTATCAATAACGCCCTTAGAATGTCCATGAGCAGTATCGATAACCAGACAGTCCACTCCGGCTTTTACAAGCACTTCTGCGCGCTCGAACGTATCTTTGGATACACCAATAGCCGCTCCGCACAGCAGACGTCCATGCTTGTCCTTTGCTGCGTTTGGAAATTGAATCGCTTTTTCAATATCTTTAATTGTGATAAGGCCCTTTAGTTCATTATTTTCATCAACGAGTGGAAGCTTCTCAATTTTATGGCGCTGCAGAATTTGTTCTGCTTCTTTCAAAGTAGTGCCAACCGGAGCTGTAACCAGTTCTTCTTTTGTCATTACTTCACTGATCGAAGCCGCATAATCATGAACAAAACGCATATCACGGTTCGTAATAATTCCGACAAGTTTGTTATTATCGTCAACAATAGGCACTCCGGAAATTCGGAATTTTGCCATAAGATTTTCTGCTTCAGATACAGGATGATTCGGTTTCAATGAGAAAGGAT